>CALVUB010000019.1 GCA_944363385.1 uncultured Clostridia bacterium | reverse complement strand
TTTTGGTGGCCTACCCGGGGCTCGAACCCGGGACCCCTTGATTAAAAGTCAAGTGCTCTACCGACTGAGCTAGTAGACCATGTCGGTTATTAAATTTTTGGCAGGGGTGGCAGGATTTGAACCTACGAATGCAAGAATCAAAATCTTGTGCCTTACCACTTGGCGACACCCCTACGCCCGTCTTATCCTTCGCCAAAATCATTTTGGCTGGGGTGGTAGGATTCGAACCTACGCAATGTTGGAATCAGAATCCAATGCCTTACCACTTGGCGACACCCCAATGGTTAATAAAATCTGGGGTGATCGAAGGGGGTCGAACCCTTGACCTCCAGAGCCACAATCTGGCGTTCTGCCAACTGAACTACGACCACCATAAGACTTTGTGGTGCTCCCAGAAGGATTCGAACCTTCGACCTCTGCCTTAGAAGGGCATTGCTCTATCCAGCTGAGCTATGGAAGCTTAGTGGAGCGGGTGAAGGGAATCGGACCCTCGCAATCAGCTTGGAAGGCTGAGGTTCTACCACTGAACTACACCCGCACACATTCGACTATGCAAGTTTAACACAACAGCAGAATTTTGTCAAGGAATTTGGCAAAATTTAAAGAAAAATATCTTTAAAAATTGTCAAAACTGCCTTTTAGCACTATTTTATTTTGCAACAACCTTCTTCAAAATATATATACGAGAACATTTGAGGGCTTTTTGTGGCTTTAAAAATGCTTTTTGAAATTTGATTTGCCATTTTTATGTCAACTTTAGAAGGCTTTGTTCCCCGTTGCAGATGCCCAATAATAAATGGTTTTACCTCAACGCCTTTTGTTAAAGTTTTTAAACTTGATATAAATTTTTCAATAGGCAATATATTTTCTCTCAATATGATAATTGAAGATTTTTCTTGTTTGTAGTTTTTGTTTAGAGTTTTGGCAATTTTTTGTAAATCGAGTTCCTCTTCGCTTGCTACCAATGCGTCAGCCTCAACTGTTGTTGCAACATTTTTTGCAATTTTATCACAGCGCCTTCCCATAACTTGAAAAACACAAGCGCGGTCAAAGGCATTCATGCTTGGCATAACATTGTAAACAGCCTCGCAACAAGCCTTTACTGCTGTGTGAAAGCCCAAACTGTATTCACTCCCCTCAATATCGTTGTCAATTGTTGCTGGTGCAAAGATTGTTTTGACGCCGTTTTCAGCCAATCTTTTTGCCCCTTTTGCAGAGCCATTTCCACCCAAAATCACAACAATATCAAATTTTTTTGCATTTTTAAGCCCTTTTTTAAAGCCTTCGTCGGTGATAAATCTTGGACATCGTGCAGATTTTATGCAAACACCCGCTTGATTTTTATATTTTTTTGGTTCAAAAACACTTGCGGAATAAATTTCATCGTCAATCAGTCCTGAAAAGCCTCGTTTGCATGCAAAAAGATTGTTTTTAAATTTTTTGTAAAGGTTGAAAATAACCTTATTCATGCCAGGCGTATCACCACCGCTTGCAATCACTAAAACTTTCATTTTTCCTCACTTTATAATAACATTTTCTTCACCAAGTAAACCAATAAGTTCATTTATCAAATAATTATTTAAATCCACTTTAGAGCTAAAGGCAAATGCTGAATTTTTGGAAGTGCATTTTATAACCATTTGACTTGCACCTGGATAGGTGGCAACAATATGCTTGACTTTATCATAAACATCAATATTTTTTGTATCAAAACGCAAGTAAAGCTTTTTATCACTTGAAAATGTTTCCTCTTCTTTTTTCTGCCAAGGAGTTATGCTTTCAACAAGAATTACTGGATTGTTTCCTGACCTAATTGAAGTTCTGCCCCTTATAGTTATAAGTCCATCTTCTTCCAAGATGTCTTTATATTTGTTGAAAAACTTTGGAAAAACTATAGCCTCAAATATGCCATAAATATCTTCCACTTGCAAGAAGCACATATTGCCATTTTTGGTTAACTTTTTGCTTATTTCGGCAATTTGCCCTCCGCAGGTAACCTGTTGATTATCTTGAATTTGATCTTCATCAAAGGTCATTTCTTCATTTGCAAATTCTCCGTCTTCGCTTTCCATCCCTTCTTCTTTACCTAAGCCTTCAAACATATCTGAAGTAAAGTTAAAGGAGTCATATTTATCAAGATAATCATCAAGTGGATGCCCAGATAAATATATGCCAGCAAAGTTTTTTTCATTTTTCAAAAGCGTTTCTTTGTTATACTCTTTAATATTAGGATATTCAATAACATTGACAACTGCGCTTTCTTCTGTGAAAGTGTCAAAAATTGAAAATTGCCCTGTTGCCTTTTTCTTTCTGTCTGCTATTGTTCTTTCCATAACAAGCGGATAAACATCGATAAGTTGAGATCGATATTTGCCAAACGAAGAAAATGCCCCGCTTAAAATTAGTGCTTCAATTGTGCGTTTATTGATGCCCGACTCAGGACAAGCACAACGAGAAATAAAATCTTCAAAACTTTTATATTCTCCATTTTTTTCTCTTTCATTGACAATAAAATCGGTAACAGCAATGCCCACATTTTTAAGTGCACCCAGCCCAAATCGAATATTGCCACTTTCAGTTTTGAAATATGTTCCAGACTTATTTATATCAGGAGGTAAAATTTCAAACCCCTCTTTTCTTGCATAGTTTGTAAATTTTTTTACAAGTTCGGCTGTTGCTATACGATTGTTAAGCACCGCAGTCAAAAATTCAACTTCATAGTAAACCTTTAAATAAGCTGTCTGATAGGCGACATAAGCATAAGCCGCTGCATGCGACTTATTGAAGGCATAACCTGCAAATTTTGCCATTTGGTCAAAAATCTTGATAGAGGTTTCTTTGTCATGCCCAAGTGCTAAAGCTCCAGGAATAGGCGGTTTTTGACCAGTTGGGTCAACATAGCCATTCAAAAATTTTTCTTTTTCAAAAGCAATTTTTTCCACCTGTTTTTTGCCCATAATTCGGCGCACATTGTCCGCTCCGCCAAGGCTGTAGCCTGCCATAACCTGAAAGATTTTCATAACCTGCTCTTGATAGACAATACAACCATAGGTGTTTTTAAGCACACCTTCAAGACAAGGGTCATCATACACAATTGTTTCAGGATTTCTTTTGCCTTGAATAAACCTTGGAATAAAGTCCATTGGTCCTGGACGATAGAGCGAAATTCCAGCGATAACATCTTCTAGCGAACTTGGTTGAAGGTCTTTCATAAACTTTTTCATTCCAGAGCCATCAAGTTGAAAAACTGAATCGGTGTTACCAGAGCTTATAAGCTCAAAAACCTTAGAGTCATTGTATTCCATTTTAGTAAAATCAATGGTGACGCCATGGTTTTCTTTGACATACTTGATTGCTTTATGAATATCAGTAAGAGTTCTAAGCCCCAAAAAGTCCATTTTAAGAAGACCAAGATGTTCAAGTTCAAGCATATCAAATTGAGTGACAACATCATCGCCATTTTTTGCCATAGGAACATGGTTTGAAACAGGGTCAGGAGCAATCAAAACTCCTGCCGCGTGCATGGAAGTGTTGCGAGGCACTCCTTCAAGCTTGATTGCCATGTCGACAATGCGCTTGACCATTTCGTCTTCTTCATAAAGTTTTCTAAGGTCTGGAACGATGTATTGTTTGTCTTCTTCCTTGCCTGTAGTGCCGAAATAATACTTTAGCACTGGTGGTTTTTTTACTGGCTTGTTTGGAATTTCTTTAGTTATTTTATCGGTTTCTGAAAGAGGATATCGAAGCACTCGCGCAACATCTCTGATTGCGTTTTTAGCTTGCATATTTCCAAAAGTCACAATGTTGGAAACATGGTCATAGCCGTATCTTCGCTTTGCATATTCAATAACCTCGCCTCGTCTGTCCATGCAAAAATCCACGTCAAAGTCGGGCATGGAAACACGCTCTGGATTGATAAAGCGGTCAAAAAAAAGTTCATATTTCATTGGGTCAACCTGCGTGATACCACTGCAATAGGCAACTAAACTTCCCGCGCCAGAACCTCGCCCAGGTCCGACAGGTATATCATTTTGTCTTGCAAAGTTGATATAATCCCAAACAATCAAGAAATATTCAACAAAACCAAGCTTTTCAATCAAAGAAAGCTCCATTTCTAACCTATCTCTAAGTTCTTTGGTTTCCTCTTTATAGTTTCTTTTAAGCCCTTCTTCTGCAAGATGTCTTAAAAATTGCACAGGAGTCATGCCATTATCAGGCTTATACTGCGGAATAAAATTGTCAGACGCACCAAGAGTGTCTTCTTCTGGGACAAACTTATTTCCCTTGTCCATCGCCTCTTTAAGCGACTTGGTTCTTATAGTAACATTACACTTGTCTGCAATTTCTAGTGTGCGCTCAAGAGCCTCCTCATAGCCAGGAAGAGCCTCTTGCATTTCTTCATAAGTTTTGAAATAAAATTCGTCAGTTGAAAACTTCATTCTGTCAGGGTCGTCAATGGTCTTTCCCATTTGAACACACATAAGAACATCTTGAAGCTCAGAATCTTCTTTGTTAAGATAATGAACATCGTTGGTCGCTACAAGCTTTATATCCAGCCTTTTACTCATTTCTGCCAATTTTTCAACTACAATTTTCTCTTCTTCCAAACCATGATTTTGGATTTCAAGATAAAAGTCATCACCAAAAACTTCTTTAAACCACAGTGCAAGTTTGTCTGCCTCATCATATTGTCTTTTCAAAATATATTGCGGAATATGCCCAATAATACAAGCAGATAGACAAATTAAGCCTTTTGAATATTGCTTGAGAAGCTTATAATCAATTCTTGGCTTGTAATACATTCCGTCTAAAAAAGCAAAAGAGGAAAGTTTTAAAAGATTCTGATACCCTTCATTGTTTTTTGCAATAAGAATTAAATGTCCTGTGTCAGATTTATTTGAACGAGAATGCATATCATGAGTCACATAAAATTCTTGACCAATGATAGGTTTAATGCCCTTAGTCACGCATGCTTCAAAGAATTTGATTGCGCCATACATATTGCCATGGTCGGTGATTGCGACCGCACGATAACCTCGTTCTTTGACTATATCGACCAATTTGTTTATTCTTGCAAGCCCGTCAAGCAAAGAAAATTCGGTATGCAGGTGCAAATGGACAAATTCTTTCATTTTATTCTCCTCTTAAAAGTTGTGCAATTTTTAAAATTCTTCTAAAGCGATGATTTAGTCCGCTTTTTGTAAGTTTCAGCGTTGAAAGTTTCAGAAGCTCTTCCAAACTTTCTTGCTGGTTTGCAAGACGAAGCACAGCCACCTCTTGCAAGTCTTCAGGAAGACTTTCAAGCCCAATTTTTTTGTTGATAAGATTGATTGCTTCCACCTGTTTTATGCTGGCTTCAACTGTTTTTGATATGTTTGCATTAATGCAATTGACCTGCCTGTTGACAGTGTTGCGAAGCCCTCGCCTAGCCATTTCATCAGACAAAGAAAACACACTCTCCACAGCACCCAAAAGCGCCAAAAGGTCTTTAATAGATTCGCTGTCTTTGATGTATAGCACAAAAATGTTTTTTCTGGTTGAAATTTTTGAAGATATAGAAAATTCTGCTAGAAGCGATTGTATGCTTTCTAAAAAAAGTTTGTGGCGAGAAGGAAATTCAACATGATAGCCTGTTGTTGGAAGTTTTGAGCCAAGCTGACTAAGTTTTATGCTTGAAGTGCCACAGCCAATAAATGCACCTTTGATATAGGCAATTTTTGTTTTTTCGTCACACAAGAGGTTTTGGTCTGGACTAGCTTTAATTTCAAGCCCATCTCCTGTTCTTTCAATCACATCTGCATCGGTCAAAATAGTGATAGATATTGAAGGCGGAAATGTTATGCGATAATAGATGGTTTTGTTTATAATATGGTCGTCACTGATTCCAAGCGACAAATTTTCGCCATAAAGCCGTTTTATCATTTTGTCAACATAAGAAAAGAGTTCTCTCGAGTCAGTCACAATTTCTGCACTAATTCCCTCGCTATTGCGGTTTAAATTGCCACAAGCATGAAAAAGACTGGACAGAAAAGCAAAAGCCTCTCCACTGTCTTGTAACTCTTCTTGCATTATTTCTTTTTTTACTTCTTTTGCAAAACTCAATTTATTCCTCGTTTGTTTTCAAATTTTGGCAATTTGTCGATGTTGACAACGTGTGAAAGTGGAATTCCAAGCCTAAAAATAAGATTCATAGCCATATTTACCTCGCCCACCCTGTCAGGGCTGTGGGCGTCAGAGTTTACAATAAACTTAACCCCTTCGCTTGCCATAATTTCAAGCTCTTTATCGGTAAAGTTTATTCTCTTGCCATTAAGTTCAATAAGCGCGCCTTTTTCTTTTGCCATTCTAGCCACCGCCAAAGTGTCTGTAGGATAGCCATAGTTTAAATGCGTGATGATATCAATAGGAGATTTGTCGAGCGCCTTTAAAAAAGCTGTGGTATTTCTAGCAACGCGTTCTTTACTTGGTGAAAATGGCGATAAAAGATTTGCCCAATTGATATAAAAAGCATCTTTTATGGTGTCCATTTTAACAACCCTATGAAAGCCCATAAGCAAAATGTCCAAAAACTCAAAGTCATCTTCAAGCACATCGACATTTCCGCTTGCTGAAACTAAGTTTGCCTCCACGCCAAGCAAAATGTCAACGCCAGTGATTTCTTTGGCGTTTAAAATGTCTTCTTTCAAAGATGGAATATCTTTTCTTCTTATTCCAAACATCCAATGATTAAAGCCATGGTCGGTTATTGCAATCTGTTTTAAGCCTTTGTCTTGCGCAACAGAGGCATTTTCAAGCACAGTGCCTTTGCCGTGGTTTTTTCTTGAATATTTTGTATGAGTGTGATAATCTCCTAGTAAAATCATAAAAGTTCGCTCCTTAAATAAGTTAATTTCATGATAGCACAAAAAAAAAGATTTGGCAAGAAAGTTGAGCCTTGTTGCCAAAATATATAATAGCAAAAGCTATATTTTAAGTATTTTGCTATCTAAAAAAATGGTTACAGGACCATCATTAAGCTGAGATATTTTCATGTCAGCTCCAAACACGCCCAGCTTAACCAAAATGCCCTCATCTTGCAAACAATCTCTAGCTTTTTGATAAAGTTCGTTAGCTTTTTTGGGTTCTTCCGCCTGCAAAAAATTTGGTCTGTTGCCTTTTGAGCAATCTGCAAGCAAAGTAAATTGACTGACAAGCAAAATTTCTCCTTCAATATCTTTAACAGACAAATTCATCTTGCTATTTTCGTCTTCAAAAATTCGCATAGAAGCAATCTTTTTACACATCTTTTGCATAATGGCTTCATCATCGCCCTTTTCTACTCCAAAATACACAACAAGTCCTTTGTCGATTGCAGAAATCTCTCTATTATCAACTTTCAAATTTGCCTCTTTCACTCTTTGCAAAACCGCTTTCATTTTGTTCTCCTTATCTCTATTTTAGCAAAAAAATGGGAAAAATCATATAAAAACATCAATTTTTCAGTTAAAAACAAAGAAAAAATCACTGCCAAAATAAAAGCAATGATTTTTTATCTTTAAATAAGTTCTACGATTGCCATTTCAGCGCTGTCGCCACGGCGTTGTCCAAGTTTGATAACACGAGTGTAACCGCCACCCTGTCCAACTTCTTTTGCTCTTGTTGCATATTTTGGTGCATAGACATTAAAAATCTTTTCAAGAAGTGGATGGTTAATATCTTTTGTTCTTGCCTTGAAAGCCTCAATTGATTCTTTTGGTTTTCTCTGTTCTTGTCTATCGAAAAGATAAGCCATAATCTGTCTGCGAGCTTGCAATTTTTTAGGTCCGTCATTTGAAACTGTTTTTGTCACTTTTACGCCCTTTTCATCTTTAATTTGCTTTTCAACCTTAACGATATCTTCGTATGAGTTGATTGCAAGAGTCAAGATTTTTTCAGCTTTGCTTCTTACAGACTTAGCCTTAGCAAGAGTTGTTTCAATTTTACCCAGCCACAAAAGGTCTGAAACTTGTCCACGAATAAGTGAATTTTTTTCTTTGCTTGGTCTGTTTAATTTAGCGTTAGCCATAATTTTCTCCTTTTATGAAAATTAGTCTTCGTCCTTGCTAAGCGAAAGTCCATAACTTTCAAGTTTTGCAATGACTTCATCAATAGATTTGATGCCAAGGTTTTTAACTTTCAGCATGTCTGCTCTTGATTTTTTAGTTAAATCCTCAACAGTGTTGATTCCTGCTCTCTTCAAGCAGTTGTAAGAACGAACAGAAAGATCCATTTCCTCAATTGGAAGTTCCATGATTTTTACTTGTTTGTCCTCTTCTCTTGAAACAAGAATATCCGTTGTAGCAAGTTGTGAGCAAAGCTCAACAAAAAGTCCAACATGTTCGACAATTATTTTTCCAGCAAGAGCAACAATTTCTCTTGCAGAAGTTGTTCCGTTTGTTTCAACTTCCAGCGTAAGTTTGTCATAATTAACACTTTGACCAACACGAGTTGCTTCAACATTAAAGTTTACAACTTTGACTGGCGAGAAAATTGAATCAATTGCAATAAAGTCAATATTGTCGAATTTGGTTTTGTTTACATTGCTTGAAACATATCCTCTTCCATTCCCAATCATAACATCCATGTCAAGCACAGCACCATCGTCCATTGTGCAGATATGAAGGTCTGGGGTCAAAATTTCAACATCACTGTTTGGTTCAAAATCTTTAGCAGTAACTTCTCCTGCACCAGTTTTTCTAAGGTGAAGATAAGTCACAAAGTCTTTATTTTTGTTTTCACATTTCACAGCCATCGTTTTGAGGTTTAAGATGATATCTACAACATCTTCACTAACACCCCTAATTGTTGAAAACTCATGAGCAACGCCAGCGATTCTTACTGCAATAGGTGCAGAACCAGGAAGAGAAGAGAGAAGAGTTCTTCTCATTGCATTCCCAAGAGTGATTCCGTAACCTTTTTCAAGCGGTTCAACAACAAATCTAGCAAAAGAGCCGTTGTCAGTTTCTTCACAAGTGATTTTTGGTCTTTCCATTTCCATAAAATAATCCCTCCGTTATTATCTCGAATACATTTCGATGATAAGTTGTTCTTTGATATCGGAGTCGATATCTTCTCTCTTAGGAAGTGCTAAAATTTTTCCAGAGAGCGTTGCTGGGTTAAATTCCAGCCATTTTGGTGTAACGATTTTTGTTTCTCTAAGAGCTTTGAAAGCATCAATGTCTTGTTTGTTTTCTTTGATTGCAATCACATCGCCAACTTTAACACGATAAGAAGCAATGTCAACGCGCTTTCCATTAACTGTGATGTGTCCGTGATTAACAATTTGACGGCACTGTTTTCTGCTTGCTCCAATACCCAATCTATAAACAACATTGTCAAGTCTGCGTTCAATAAGAGAAAGCATGTTTTCACCAGTAACGCCTTTCATTCTTTCAGCAGCTTCATAGTATTCTCTCATTTGGTTCTCTAAGATGCCATACATTCTTTTAACTTTTTGTTTTTCGCGAAGTTGTGTGCCATATTCAGAGAAAGCAACTCTTCTTCTTGAGTTTCCATGTTGTCCAGGGATGACCGGTCTTCTTTCCATAGCGCATTTCTTAGTTGTGCAACGCTCACCTTTAAGAAAAAGTTTGCACCCTTCGCGTCTGCACTGACGGCAGTCAGGTTGAATAGTTCTTGCCATTTGGTTTTCTCCTTTTATATTCTTCTTGCTTTAGGAGGTCTGCAACCGTTATGCGCGATTGGCGAAACATCCTTAATCATAGTTACATTAAGCTCACAGTTTGCAAGTGAACGAATTGCAAGTTCGCGCCCGCTTCCTGGACCTTTAACGAAAACTTCAACACTTTGGATACCATGTTCCTTTGCAACTTTTGCAGCATCTTCAACGCAAGATTGAGCAGCAAAAGGTGTGCTTTTCTTTGAACCTTTCAGTCCAAGTTTCCCAGAAGAGCACCAAGAAAGCACATTGCCTGCAGAGTCTGTGAAAGTTACGATAGTGTTGTTAAAAGAGGTCTTGATATGAACTTGACCTTGAGAGATGTTTTTTGAAACTCTCTTTTTAGTTTTAGCAGTTTTATTAACCATTTTTTTAGTAGCCATAACTTAACCTTCTCCTTATTTACCTTTTTTAGAACTTCCAGCAACAACTCTCTTTGGACCTTTGCGAGTTCTTGCATTGTTTTTAGTGTTTTGACCACGAACAGGTAAGCCTTTGCGGTGTCTAATTCCGCGATAGCAACCAATTTCGCCAAGTTTTTTGATGTCCATGTCGACTTTTTTACGAAGTTCACCTTCAACAACCACATTATGTTCAATGTAGTTACGAAGTTTAGCAACTTGGTCATCAGTCAAATCTTTAACGCGAATATCTGCGCTAATGCCAGTTGCCTCACAAATTTTGTTGGAAGTCACTCTTCCAATTCCGTAGATATAAGTAAGACCTAGTTCCAATCTTTTTTCTCTAGGTAAATCTACACCAGCAATTCTTGCCATTTATAATTCCTCCAATTTTAATTTTTAGCCTTGAACTTGTTTGTGCTTTGCAGACTTAGAACAGATGACCATAACTTTGCCATCGCGTTTGATAACTCTGCATTTGTCACAAATCGGCTTAACAGATGCTCTAACTTTCATAATGTCTCCTTTTTAGCCCTTATCTCTCCAAGTTATTCTGCCCTTTGACAGGTCATAAGGGCTCATTTCGACTTTAACTTTGTCTCCTTCCAGAATTTTGATATAGTTTTTTCTCAATTTTCCTGAAAGATAGGTTGTAATTTCGTGACCATTTGACAGACGAACCTTAAACATAGTGTTTGGAAGCACTTCTTCTACAACACCTTCAAATTCGATTACATCTTCTTTAGACATGCTCACTCCTTTTTTGTTTTAAGAATTTTCTTATCGCGCAGTTTACTCTTTCATTGTCATCCTCCAAGACCTGCCCGTCCATCTTATCGTTGCCATAAAGTTTTAAATGTTTTAAGTTTTTTTTCTTAGGATTTAATTTTTTTAGTCTTTTACCATCAACTATAAAAGCCCTGTCCTTTTCCACTTTTAAAACTATAAAAATTTGACCTTTTTCTTTTCCTGCCAATGCAAGAACAACATTGCCTTTTTCCATAGCTTTATCCTTTTATAAAGTCAAGATTTCAATTCCATCTTTTGTGATATGAACAGTGTTTTCATAATGAGCCGATGGCATTCCGTCACGCGTTATAACTCCCCAGCCATCTTCAAGAAGCCAAACATCTTTGCGTCCCATATTTATCATAGGTTCAATTGCAAGGCAGGCGTTTTCAGTCACAAGAGGTCCATCGGTAACCTTGCCATAGTTTGGAACGGAAGGCGGTTCATGCATTTTTTTGCCTATGCCATGACCAACAAGTTCTCGAACCACCGAGTAGCCATGTTTTTCAGCATAAGCTTGAATTGCATGAGACATTTCACCAAGTCTATGACCAACCCTTAAATTTTTGATACCTTCAAAAAAGCATTGTTTGGTCACATCGATAAGTCGTTGCTTTGCAGGTGAAATTTTGCCAACTGGAAAAGTTCTTGCTGCATCACCATTATAGCCTTTGTAGATAACTCCAAGGTCTATACTGATGATATCTCCCTCTTTAAGAATGACTTTCTCGCTTGGAATGCCATGCACAACCATGTCGTTGACCGATGTGCAAATAGAAGCGGGATAGCCTTCATATCCTAAGAATGAGGGAGTTGCACCACTATCAATTATAAACTTTTTTGCCAGATTGTCAAGTTCTTTAGTTGAAATGCCAGGTTTTATCAGAGTTTCGCAGTAATTAAGTGCATCTCGGGTAATTTGCCCAGCTTTTCTCATAAGAACCATCTCTGCAGGATTAAGATTGTTCATTACTTAAGCCTCTCCAAAAAAAGTTTAACAGGTCTGTATGTTTCTTCTGGCGTTCCTGCTGAAGAAACTTTGAAAACCTTGTCACCGTAGAAGTTTATAAGTGGTGTTATGTTTTGTTTATAAACTTCCAGACGAGCCTTTATTGCTTCAGGTTTATCGTCATCACGCTGAAACAATGGAGTTTGACATTTTCTGCACAGTCCAGTGTAACCTTCATATTCAGCATTGTCAATTTCTCCACAATTT
>CALVUB010000018.1 GCA_944363385.1 uncultured Clostridia bacterium | reverse complement strand
CAATTCCAGGGATATAGCAAGTTCCTTCTTGACCATTTGAAAGCTTTACTCTTGCAATTTTTCGCAGAGCTGAGTTAGGCTTCTTTGGTGTTGCAGTTCTTACTGAAAGGCAAACACCTCTCTTTTGAGGACATTCTTCCAAAAGTGGAGCTTTGGATTTTTTCTCAAAAGTTTCTCTTCCTTTTCTTACAAGTTGGTTTATTGTAGGCATAACATTCTCCTTTTAACTCTTTCGAGAGATTTTTTTGTCGATAAAAAAGCACGACAAGCTCTTTGTCGCGCTAAAATGCTTTTTTCTTTGTAAAACACGAACAAGCACGATTGCAAGAAATGCAACTTCACCTAACACAAGACTGCTCTCGAGGTGAATCGGCGATTGTGGAAAAGGTTTCCCTCTTTTGAATAAATCAAAAATCACCTGCTGTTTGTTTATGCTTAAGAAATCTAAGCATTGCCTCCGACAACGAAGCATACATCGCTATTATAGCCATAACCCTCTTCATTGTCAAGCATTTTATCTATTCTTATAGTAAAAATTTAATAGTTTTTCTTCGAAAACTAATTATATAACAACTTTTTCTTTTTACTCTTATCTAAATTCTTTAAACTTTGAGTGTAAGATTGAGTTATTGTTCAATTTCTTCTGGTTCTCTCAAGTTTTCAAGCACTTCCTTTTGTTTTTGCGCTGACTTTTGTTTTTGCAGTGCTTCATTTTGTTCTTTTAACGCTTTGGCTCGTGCAACTCTTTGAGAAAGCTCTCCTGCATTAGACACAAAATTAACAAAATGTAAAGCCCCTTTGAAAAACAATAATGCTCGAGTTAAAACTGCGCAGACAACTATTATGTCATTTTTTATGAAACTAGCACATTCTGTAAGAATTTTACCAAAATACGCTGACATAGCTGTGCCTAAAGTGCAAACAGCAATAGATGTTTTATCTTGGTCTATTGCATCTCTAAGTTTGTGTATCATCCTTTCGTTTTTCGCCATTTCCTTTTGCAGAGCGGGTAAAGTGATTCCTTTGTAATGTTTATCCATCATATTTTCTCCTTTGTAAACAAATTTTACCCCGCTTTTTGTCTTTTGTCAATACTCAAAATGATTTGGACGCAAAGAAAAATTGCTTGCTAAAAAATGCTTAGAAAAAAATGTATGCTTATCAATTGACAAGCATACACTAATAGTTTTTTGCCTTCTTCGCAAACTTAATCTTTTTCGTCTGGTGTTGGATTATTAAGCTTTGCAATCTTTTTTTCAGAATCAGCAATCAGTTTCTTCATATTACGAATATTTAATTTATGCCCAATAGCTTTAAACGAAGTATAAATTCCAAATAAACCACTAGATACACAGGCTGGTATCAGCCCCAATATTATCGCGTCATCAATTGTCATACCCGCCACTCCTTTAAGAAGTCCGATAACTCCTCCTGCTATAGCTGAGAAGCCAAGCGTGCCTAAGCTAAATTTTCCGTCATAATACGCTTCAGCTTCTGCTTTTTCTATTTTTCTTTTGTGCCGTATAGCCTGCCAAGCTCCTCTCTATTTCCTCTATCTTCATCTTCTGTCATAATATTTCTCCTTTTAAAAATTTTACCTTATTTTCATATAATTGTCAATATACTTATTTTTCATCAAAGTCTTCAAATGGCGATTTTTTCTCGCCATAGCAAGCTTGATAATATTCGCTCATTCCCTTTAAATCTTCAAGCGCCAAACTTTTCTGCTCAACCATTTTATATAGTTTGTAAGCATCCTTAATAGAAAAAGGCAAAGATGTCAGCGATAAAATTGATATAACTTTTAAAAATGTTTGCAAATCACCCTTTGCGCTTGCAATAAATAAAGAGAAAACCAGCCCACCAAACATAACAGCAAGAAGAGACACAAGTTTGCTTGCTGTTCTTTTGATTTTTTGATTGGTGCTTTTTATAAAGCCACGAGCATAGTTTATGCGCGCCTCTAGTTCTTGTTTTTCTTGTTTAGTTCTCTCATCTTGTTGTGTAACCATTTATCCATCCTTTTTATAAGAATATTATAGAACAAAATCTGCTTTTTGTCAATGGGTGAAACAAAATTGCTAAACTGAAAAGACAATAGATAATACTACTTCATATCCACCATTTTGAAAAATTCTTGCTCGTTTATAATTTTAACGCCCAGAGTTTTGGCCTTATCGAGTTTTGAGCCTGCCTCTTCTCCTGCCAATACAAAATCGGTCTTTTTTGAAACAGAAGAAGAAGTCTTTCCGCCATAACTTTCGATAAGCTCTTCCACCTCTTTTCTAGGTTTTGAAAGCGTGCCTGTAAGCACAAAAGTTTTTCCTGCAAGGCGTTTGTCTCCGCTCTCTTTCACCTCTTCAATTTTAACCCCCATTTTGAGAAGGTGATCAATTTCTTTGAGATTGTCCTTATCTTCAAAATACAAAAGGATATTGTTGGCAATAATCTCGCCAATATCTTCAACTTCCAAAAGTTCTGCTCTTGTAGCACCTTTGATTGCTTTTAAAGTTTTGAAATGTTTGGCAAGGTCTTTGGCTGTTTTTAAGCCAACTTCTTCAATGCCAAGCGAAAACAAAAATTTGGAAAGGTCACAATTTTTGCTTTTTTCAAGCGCATTTATCACATTTTGCGCTTTTTTTTCTTTAAATTTGTCAAGAGAAAGCAAATCTTCTTTTTTTAATTTGTATAAGTCACTAAGTTCTCTTACTCCTAAATTTAAATAAAATGCCTCAATTGTTTTTTCTGAAAGCCCTTCAATATTCATAGCATTTCGACTAGCAAAATGACAAAGCCTGTCCACAACTTGAGCCTTGCAATCAAAATGGTTTGTGCAGAAAAGAAGAGGCCCTTTTTGAGTCAAGTTATGATTGCAAACTGGGCAATTTTTTGGGGTGACAATTTCTTTGCTATTTTCATATTTTTCAGCAAGCCCCATAACCTCTGGAATAACCTCATTGCTTCTTCTTACAAAAACGCGAGCTTTGGTGAAGAGATTTTTGCGCTTTATGTCGTCAATATTATTTAGAGTTGCTCTTGACACGGTCGCGCCAGCAAGTTCAACTGGCTGTAAAATGGCAATAGGCGTCACCCTGCCAGTTCTGCCCACCTGCCAGACAACATCTTCAAGCATGGTGGAGACTTCAGTCGCTTCAAACTTAAAGGCGACTGCCCACTTTGGATATTTTGCGGTGTAGCCAATTTCCTCTCTTGGCGAGACTTTGTTGATTTTGACAACCATGCCGTCAATTTGCACATCTAGCCTGTTTTTAACCTTGTCAACCTGTTTTATATATTCAATAATTTCGTCTGCATTTTTACAAATTTTGAAAAAATCACCCGTTTTGAAGCCATTTTTCACCAAAAAATCGCGCATTTGTTGTTGAGTTTGAAAATTTTGCCCTTCGCAAAGCAAGATTGAATAGCAAAAATAGTCAAGCTTTCGTTTTGCAGTTTCTTTTGGGTCGAGATTGCGAACTGCCCCTGCTGCTGCATTTCTTGGGTTTTTAAGTTTTTCGGTGGCACTTTTGTTGTAAAGGGCAAAATTTTTGTTTGTCATCATGCACTCGCCTTGCACGATAAGTCTGCCTTTAAAATCAATTTTAAGAGGCACAGACTTTATTGTTTTCACCTGAGCTGAAACATCTTCGCCTATCGTTCCATTGCCACGCGTGGTTGCTTCAACAAAAATTCCATGATTGTATTCAATAACCATTTGAAGCCCGTCAAATTTATATTCAAGAGCAAAATCTGTTCCACTTGCCAAAGCTTGCATTTCCTCTGTCCAAGAGCGTAAATCTTGATAATCACGAACTTTATTGAGCGAATACAGCAAAACCTCATGGCGTTTTTTTGTAAAGCCTTCAAGCACCTGACCGCCAACGCGCAAGGTTGGAGAGTATGGCAACACAACGCCCGTTTCTTTCTCTAAATCCACAAGACTATAATAAAGTTTGTCATATTCTTTATCAGATATAGTTGGCTCGTCCTTTACATAATAGTTGTAGTTATGCTTATCAATCTCTTTGATAAGTTCTTTCATCTTTTCAATTTTATCCATAAATCTCTCCTTACAAAATTTCAAGTGGTGCAAGATTTAGCATCAAACTTTTTTTGCCAAAATCTTGGAAGACTATATCACCAACAAGCCCGTCCTCAGAAATATACACAATTTCGCCCTCGCCATATCTTGGATGACTGACCTTCTGCCCTATTTTGTAAACTGAAACATCTTTTTCTTCCTTTTGAGTTTTTTTGTCATCAAACAAGCTTTCTCGACTGAAAATTGGCAAGGTTTTTTCTTTCAAAAAGTCTTTCTTTTCTGTTTTAACAATTTTTTTGGCAGTTGAAAGCAAACCAAGCTCCCTGATAAATCTGCTTGGCATTTGATATTGGCTAGACGAATAAAGATAGCGTTTTGAACAATGACTTAGAAATAATTTTTCTTCCGCTCTTGTGATTGCCACATACATAAGCCTTCGTTCTTCTTCAAGCTCACCAGAAGAGTTGAAGGCTCGAGAGATTGGAAAAACACCTTCTTCAAGACCCACAATAAACACAGCTTTAAATTCCAAACCCTTAACTGAATGCACCGTTGCAATTGTTACCGCGCCTTCTTCTCCAATTTGGTCGGTATCCGAGCTTAAAGTTATCATTTCAAGAAATTGTCCAAGGTCAGCTTCTGGATTTAGCACTTCAAATTCCTTTACAGATGAGACAAATTGCTCAATGTTTAATATTCTGTTTAAGTCCTCTTCCTCTAAGCTGTTGTAGGCAATTTTTAGTTTAAATTTTTCAATCACAGCACTTACAAATTCAGATAGAGCGCTGTAAGTGGCTGAAGAAAGCTCTTTATAAACTTCCACAAACTCGCCAAATTTTTTGTATAAACCATGGTCTTTAAAAGATGGCTCTAAAATTGTTTCTATAAAACTTTTTTCACCACCAAGCTCTTCCAGTTTTGCAAGCGTGCCCTCGCCTATTCCTCGTTTTGGAAAGTTGATAATTCTTGCAAACGAAACATCGTCTTTTTTGTTGACAAAAATGCGAAGATAACCAATAAGGTTGCGAATTTCACTGCGCTCATAAAACTTGAAACCACCATAAATTCGATGTGGAATATTATAGGAAAGAAATGCCTCTTCAAAACTTCGTGAAAGCGCATTTATTCTCATAAGCACAGCAATATCATCATATTTATAGCCATTTTTTATCAGTTTTTCAATATTGCTAGCCACAAAAATAGCCTCATCGCGTTCGTCATAGGCGTTGTAAAGCACAGGTTCTTCTCCGCCAGACTTGTCTGTCCAAAGGTTTTTCTCTAACCTTGACGAATTGTTTTTTATCACATTGTTTGCCACTTGAAGAATTGGAGCGCTAGAACGATAATTGCGTTCAAGCTTGAAAACTTTGGCATTTGGAAAGTCTCGTCTGAAATTGAAGATGTTTTGAAAGTTTGCCCCTCGCCAAGAATAAATGCACTGGTCTTCATCGCCCACAGCAAAAACATTGCCATGTTCGCTTGCAAGCATTTTGACAAGGTTGTATTGCACAGAGTTGGTGTCTTGAAATTCATCCACCAAAATATATTCAAATCGGTTTGAATAATACTCAAGCACATCTGGACAAGATTTAAAAAGTTCAATAGTTTTCAAAAGCAAATCATCAAAATCGAGAGCATTGTTCTTTTTAAGATAAGCCTGATAATGCAAGATAGCCTTTCCGATGTCATTCATGTTAAACTCGCAATCATGAGTTGCAAGATAGCCTTCAAGGCTTTGCCCTGAATTTTTATAGTTTGAGAGCTGAGAAATAAAAACTTTTTTAAATTTCTCATCTTTAAAGTTAAGTTCTTCTAGCACCTTTTTTACTGCTTTTTCACTGTCGCTTTCACTAAAAATGGTGAAATTTTTATTGTAAGAGCCAAGCCTATAGATGTCCATTCTCAAAATGCGCACGCACATAGAATGAAAAGTTGAAATCCAAACGCGGTCGGCATTTTCCACCATTTGAGCCACCCTCTCTTGCATTTCTCTGGTTGCCTTGTTTGTGAAAGTTATCGCCAAAATATTGTAAGGATTGACTCGCTTTTCCTTGATAAGATAGGCAATGCGATGAGTTAATAGTCTGGTTTTTCCACTGCCCGCGCCTGCTGTAACCAAAACAGCGCCCTCGGTCTCTTTAAGGGCTTTGAGTTGTTCTTCGTTTAATGAGTTAAGGTCATAATTCATAAACCTATTGTAACAAAATTTTGTTAATATTCAAAATTTTTTTGGCGTTTTTCATCAAAAAAAGCAGACATTTTTTAGCCTGCTTTCTTCAATTTCTCTTTTTATCAAAATTTATTTTTTACACAATTTTTGTATCAAAAAGTTTATTTTTTATGATTTTTTGGCTTTTTTTTGCAATTTTTTTGTCGAAAAAGTTTAATTATAGCAAAATGCAGATAACTCCGCCTTTGCCTTCATTGACAATTCTTGTCAAAGTTTTTCTCATCTTGCGTTGAGCTTCAGCAGGCATCATCACAAGTTTTGAATTGATGTTGTCTTCAACAAGTTCAGCAAGACTTCTGCCAAGAATATTGGTTTGCCAAATTGCTTCTGGGTCGCTTTCAAACTGGTCGACAATATTTTTAGCAAGATCTTCAGATTGGTCTTCAGAACCCACGAGAGGAGTGACTTCGGTTTCAACATCAACCCTCATAATGTGAAGGCTTGGAGCGGTGGCTTTAATTTTAACACCATAGCGAGAACCTTGCTTGATAATCTCTGGCTGACCAAGTTCGAAATCGGTTGAAGAAGGTTCAACCACGCCATAGCCACTTTCTTTAACTTGGTCAAGTGCGTCTTTAAGTTTATCGTATTCAATTTTAGCTTTGGCAAGGTCTTTAATATTACACAAAAGTTCATAGTCACTGCCAATTTCAATTCCGCATTCATTTGAAAGCACTTTGTAGAAAAGCCCTTCTTTAGGAATAACATTAAACTTTACAACACCCTCGCCAGCTTGAATATTAGAATAGGTTATGGCGTCAAAGTTGTCGCTTTCAGCAAAAGCGATTTGGTTTTTGTCGGCATCGCTAAGCCTGTTGATTTTACTGCCAAGATTTCTCATCTCGCCTGCGATTTCAGAGATAATAGGATTGTCAAAAGAAAGCGCTTTGAGCCAAGAAGGCATTGAGATGCGGATAGATCTGACAGGAAATTCCATCAAAAGATTTTCAAAGACTTTGTCAACATCATCATCTTTCAGCTCAAGAGCATTTAAAGCAATCACAGGAACGTCATATTTTTCTTTTAGTGAAGAGGCAAGTTTTTTGGTTTCGTTTGCTTGAGGATGAGCGCTGTTAAGGACAATCACAAAAGGTTTGCCCACCGCTTTAAGCTCACTGACCACCTTTTCTTCTGCTTCGATATAGTTTGACCGCGCAATATCAGTCACTGAGCCGTCAGTTGTCACCATAATGCCAATGGTTGAATGCTCTTTGATAACCTTGTCAGTGCCAAGCGAAGCAGCTTCTTCAAAAGGGATTTCGTTTTCAGTCCAAGGCGTTTTAACAAGTCTAGGTTTTTCGCCTTCCACATGCCCCATAGCGCCAGAGATAAGATAGCCCACACAATCAATCATACGGACAGACATTTCAGCGTTTGCAACTTTGATTTTAACAGCTTCATTTGGCACAAAGTGTGGTTGCGTGGTCATAATAGTTTTGCCGTCAGCGCTTTGCGGAAGTTCGTCGATTGTTCTTTCTTTAGAATTTTTTTCAGAGATATTAGGAAGGACAAGTTTTTGCATAAATTGAGTGATAAAAGTAGACTTACCAACTCTTACAGGGCCGACAACGCCGATATAGATGTCACCATTTGTTCTTTCCTTAATATCATCATAGATTTGAAATTTATCCATGTTTAACCTCCAATGATACAGTGTAAGATATGAGAGGAAAGGACTAAATATGACAAAAAACCTTGCCTAAAGTCGACAAGGTTTTGAATTTAACCAGTCACCACATCAGCGGCGGTGTAGAATTTGTAATTATTTTCGGTGTCGCCAACTCGTTTAACAACGCGGTAAACAACTTCTAGATAGTCGCAACCGTCATTGCCTGAGAACATATCTTTGTTAAGTTGTCCAGTAAGCCAAGTTTCGCCTTGAGCAATTTGTTCTTCAGTTGGCTCGATGATTGAATAATAGTCCTTAACTCTTGAGTTTCCTGTCAAAGTGAGAGGCGTTTTTGAAACAAGCGGATTGCCTTGATAGTCATTTCTGCCAACATCTGTCATCAAAATGCCATTGCCGATATCGGTGTTGAAAGCGCCCACAATAAGGTCGCGTGATGCCTGTCCAAGAATTGACTCGTCCGCGCCAAACGACGCTGTCTGCGAGAAGGTTATTCTTGTGCCGTGTTGCTGAGCATATCGCCTTTCTGCTTCTGTGATGGCGTCACTGCCCCATGGGTCTTGCATCTTGCCGTCAGGAACATTGACCGTCTGACTGCCAACCGTTGTCAAAGTGTCTGTCTCGTGGTCATAGAAATTGAGGCTGACCTCAATGGTCAAATATCTGTTTTCGTCAATGTCGTTGCCTGTTGCCGTGCCATAACCGTCAAGGTCGGCATCGTATTGGAATGTGAGCGTGATTGCCGTGACATTGACTGTGGTGTTAAACATAAACAGCACATTTTGATATTCAAGTGGCTGAATAACTGGCGAGCCTGCAGTCACCGTTGAAAAGTCTTCATAATATGGGAACGGATCTTCATCACCGCCAGAAACAAAGCTTGGTCCCCAATATTCTTTGATTTCTGACGCCAAATATCTGTCGTCAACATTGACATTTCCGCCCTCTTCACCGTTGTTTCCAATTGAAACCTCATTGCACACAAGCTCAACCATGATTCTAACTGTGTCTTCATAATCTCTGCCAACCTCAGTGCTTGGAGAAGACGCAGCCTCTGAAATTGAAATGTTTGCATTTGTCAGACCCAAACTGCGTAAAATCTCGTTTGCCTCGGTTGAGTTTGTTGCAACAAAGGTATAGCTTTCGCCGTTAGCGTCTGTGTAAGTCACTTGAGTTGCACCAGTGTAAACCTCAACCTCGTCATTTTCCATGGCTTGAGCGCCAATCACATTGGTCAAAATCCATTGTGCAAGTTTGATGCGGTTGCGCTCAGAAATGCCCACATAACCGCCAATAATTTCAAAGTCTGCTTGCGCCCTTTCAAGCGCTTCGTCAACGCTGTAGGTTGTTTGAATGCCGTTTTGCGTTTCAATAATCTGCACGGTATAGTATTTTTTGGTTGTTGTGCCGTCTTCGTTTGTCACAGTTGAACTGCTTGAATCAACCTTCACAGTGCCAGGCTCAAGGTCAATTGCATAGCGATAGATTGCATATTCCAAAGCCTTGACATAGTCGGAATAGTTGTCGTAATCGGCTGGGTCACTCTCGCCATTCTCATTAGCGCCAACATAGGTAGTTAGATAATTTACAGGAAAATATTCAGAGCCATAGGCAAGTTGTAACTGTGAATTTAAATCGGTTGAAGAGTTATAATAGCCCTGAATATTGATTATTTCGCCTTCATTATTTTCCAAAACAAAATATGTATCATTTCCTGCAACATAGTCACCAGTCGAAGCTAGACCAAGGGTCAAGTTGTCAAAGTCGCTTGCATCTATATTTTCTAAATCATTATGAAAAGTCCAATTCCAAGCACTATTTAAATCGGCAGACAGAGCGGTATAATCTAAAGCGCCTTCATCTTCAGTAACCTCTCCAGTCGCACTCACTGACACACCGTTTGAAACTGTCATTTGCCTGTCAACTTGATATCTTATGCTGTCATAGAGATATGGCAAAGAGGTAGAAGCAAATTGATAATAGCCAGATAATGCCCCTGTTGTATCATTGCTATCAGAGATCCCATAAATAAGTTCTAGCCTACTTAAAATCTGCCAAGCATATTGACCATAATAGTTGTTTGACTGTTCTTCAGTTCCGCCAGAGTTGCCGTCAAAGTCGTAGCTTTCTGGCCTATACAAAACTTTTGTGCCATAAAGCTGTGTGTCCATGTCGGCAAGCTCGCGATAATATTCTTCTTCAGATATGTCACCATTTTGAAATCTTGCAAAAAGGTCGTTGAAAAAATCAAAGCCATCACCAACGCCAAGGCAACCCACCCCAGCAAAACACATGGCTAGACCCATCATGCACGCAAAAATTTTGGCAAAAATTTTTTTCATAACTATATTGTAACCGTTTTCGACATAAAAATCAAGTTTTTTGCAACAAAAAAGCTTGGCTTTTCACCAAGCTTGACTTATTTTTGATTTTCGGCTGAAATTGTATATGTAACAACGCCATCCAAAGCTTCCTCAAATTCAAAAATTTGATCTCCTGTAATGATTGTATTTTCTTGTCCCCCAGTCACTCTATAGTTGCCTCTATCTATTGCACTTTGCAAGCGTTCTAGAAGCGTGTCTCTATCTTGCTCATCATCAAATACAAATCCCAAGTTGTAGTATTCATTTGTTGTCAAATCAGCACATCTGATTGTTATGTTATGTGTTGTCCCCCATTCTGCATTTGTGCTACCTCTTCCTTGCACGCTTACAAAACCAAGCGTTGCATTTGCATCAATCACCCCTGCTTCAACTGCAAGTGGCATGCAAAGGTCAAAATATGATTGGTTTGTTTCGGTAAGTTCTCCAGGGCTTGCTTGCGAGAAATTCCCTACAACTGTTGAAATGTTATCTTGAGAAATTGAAGAAATAAAGTCTGTATAATCGATCAAGCTGTATGTTCCGTCAGACTCTTTGATAAGCATTTGGTTTTCAGTTGGTCTAACATCCTTTTGCTCGTTGTTTTCAACATATCTGATTCCAACCAGCTCCCCATTTTCAACGATCTCTTCAACATCACCTGAATAAGTTGCTTTTTTCAGATTTTCAATGCTTATTGGAGTTGTAAATGTAACTGTCCCTTTAGAAATTGTTATGTCATTTTTTATTGCTACATATTGAACCGACTCAATGTTACCAGAGTTATCAAAATTAAAAGCAAATTGATAAGTTTTTGTGTTCTCCAAAGTCGTTCCTCTGCCAAACAAAGACAACCAATTGCTTGTTGTAAACCCATTTCTCAGTGCTTCTGAAACGGCGGTTTTGAAAGCGTCTAAATTCTCGCCCTCAAGGTCTAAAACAAATTCGTCAAAGTTTTGATATTCTTCATATTTAATCTCAACAGTTCCACCTTCGTCACCTGGGTTTTCTGGTTCTTCTGGATCTGGATTTTCTGGATCAGTTGGATTTTCTGGATTTTCTGGATCTGGATTTTCTTCTCCACCTGGGTTCTCTGGTTCATCTGGGTCTGGTTTATCTTCTCCACCTGGGTTCTCTGGTTCATCTGGGTCTGGGTTTTCTGGATCAGTTGGATTTTCTGGATTTTCTGGTTCTTCTGGATCTGGGTTTTCTGGTTCTTCTGGGGCTGGTTTATCTTCCCCACCTGGGTTTTCTGGTTCTTCTGGGTCTGGTTTCTCAGTTTCAACCTTATTCAAGCTGGCATCTGAAACTGCCATGCTTATTTCATTATAGAAGTCAGTTGGGTCAATCACATAGATGTCTTTGCCCACTTCCACAACAATTCCGTCAACCTTTTCGCTGGTAAGTTTTCCGTCAAGATAAAAGTGTAAGCTTCCGTCATCAGCAACTTCGGCATTGTTATATTTTTCCACCTTAAAGTCATTTACGTCAACATTGATTGTAGCTTCTGCGTTATATTTTTCGCCGTCTTTAGTGACAACGGCTTTTGCAACACCATTTTCAAAAGTAAAGTTTTCAAGTTTGCCAAATTGTTTTTGCATTTCATCTTTTACTGCATTTTCTACTGAAAAATTTTCTGAAACAAGACTTTCAACTTTTTCTTTGTCTGTGATTGTTTCAATTTTTACATCAGGTTCATTCACGCAAGCTGTCAGCACTGTTGGAGCAATTGCGGCCGCTGTTGCGCTACTCAAAGTAAGCATTGTGCCTTTCCAACCGCCATCTTTAAGGTTTCTTTTTATGCTTGCGATTGACTCTGCAATCCAAGCCTTAAGCACTTCCCATCTGCTGAGTTTTTGTGGCTTTTTTTCTTTAATAATCCCTTTGCT
>CALVUB010000017.1 GCA_944363385.1 uncultured Clostridia bacterium | reverse complement strand
ACATGTTCCTTACCATGAAGTCGGCAGTCAATGAAGTTTCAAAATGTATAAACAACAATATGGACTCTCTTAGCGAGGCTTTTGCTAAGGGCGCGCTTAAGGGTGCAAGAGGGAATAGCGGTGTTATCACCTCTCAGATTTTCAAAGGCTTTTGCTCAGAAACAGCCAAGTGTAGTGAGATAACTACCAAAGTTTTTGCTCGTGCAATGCAAGAGGGGGCAAACATTGCCTACAAAGCTGTTACAAAACCGAAAGAAGGCACAATCTTGACCGTTATTCGTGTTATGGCTGAAAATGCTGTCAATGTTGCAAAAAAATGTGACGACTTTGAAGTTTTCCTCAAAAAAGTGCTTGACACAGGCGAAGAAATCTTAAAACAGACGCCTGAAATGCTTCCAGTGCTTAAAAAAGCGGGAGTTGTTGATGCGGGCGGACGAGGAATTATAGTTATCTTCACAGGCTTTTACAAACTTTTGATTGGCGAAGAGAACTTTGAACTTAGTTTTGACGATGAAAAGAAACCTCAAACGGTTGACGATGTTATTGCTGACATAAACAACCTCGGCGACATTCAATTTGGTTATTGCACCGAATACATGATTATCAATATGAAGAAAAAGACCACTGAAGCCGATATAGACAAACTCCGCGAAAAACTTATGGCAATTGGTGACTCTGTTATTTGTATTGGTGACCTTAGCCTTGTAAAAGTGCATGTGCATTCAAACGAGCCAAACAAAGCCCTTGAATATGCGCTTGAACTTGGAGAACTTTACAACCTTAAGATTGAAAACATGCTTGAACAAAACCGTGAACTCAAGAAAAAGGCGCTTGTGCAAGAGATAACAAAGGAAATCGGCATGGTTGCTGTTGCCCCTGGTGACGGAATTGCCAATATTTTCAAAGATTTGGGCGTTGATGAAATTATTGTGGGCGGACAGACTATGAACCCTAGTGCAGAGGACATTGCCGCTGCCTGCGATAAAGTTCCTGCCACAAATGTTATCGTTTTCCCAAACAACAAAAACATTGTTTTGGCAGCAGAACAAGCAAATGATTTGACTTCAAAAAATCTTATTGTTGTGCCTACAAGGTCAATCCCAGAAGGCATTTCTGCTTCGCTTGCTTTCAATCCTGACGGCTCAGTTGAAGAAAATTCTGAAAGTATGAAAGAGACCATAAAAAATGTTCACTCTGGCTCGGTAACTTATGCCGTTCGCGACACTCATGTTGACGGTTTTGACCTTGCAGTTGGCGAAATCATCGGACTTGACGATAAAGCTATTCTTGCAAAAGGCAAACTTGTGGGCGAAACAACCACAAAGCTTATTGAAAAGATGATGAATGACTCAGTGATGAATATAACCCTTTTCTATGGCGAAGACATTCGCGAAGAAGAGGCAAACTCACTTGTTGAGTCGCTCAGCAAAAAATACCCAGAGGTTGAGGTAAGCGCTGTCTATGGCGGTCAACCAGTTTATTATTATCTTGTAAGCGTTGAATAAAACAGAATAAAGCAAAAAGACCCAAAGCTAAACACTTTAGGTCTTTTTTTATAACTATTTAAAGTGCAAATTTAAAACTTTTTTGTCATGTTCTTTTGCATATTGAACAGCTTTTTTGATGTCAATAGATGGCACATTTTCATCAAAATAAACCACGCAAATTGAACTGTTGTCAATCATGTTCTTGTATTGCTCAAAAGGGGTTAGTCTAAGGTTTTTGAAAAGCAAACTATCAAAAAAGCGCTCAAAATATTTGATATAATATGGGTCATAAAAGTTTACAGATTGCACAAGCACTCTTTCAATATGGTGGTATTTAACTTTAAAAATGATAAAACTTTCAATTGCCATTGCTCCAAACTCGCTGTCATCTGCAAGCAGAAAGCGCGTATATTTTTTCGCAATCATTTCGTCAATCAAAGCATACAACAATTTGTAGCAATGACTTATATCCTTAATCTTAACATCTCCAAAAAAACAACATGTTTTCATATTTACCTCCTTATTTATAATCTTATTATAGCATAAATTTATGATTTATAATATTCATTTTGAATATTTTTAATATTTTTTATGATTATAAATATTAAAGCTAGTATTTCCTTTAAGGTAAAATTAAGTAAGAGGAAAATTATGGATTTAAAAGAAATTTTAACAAGGCTGGGATATGTGAGGAATCAGGCTAATTTGTCAGCCAGAGAGCTTAGTCAAAGGATTGGAATGAGTCCGCAATATATTGCTAAAGTTGAAAGTGGCAAGATTGTTTTGACTATGGAAAAGCTTCTTGCGGTTTTGGAAGTTTGCAATTTTCCAATTGAGCGTTTCTTCAGCAAAAATATTTATAGCTATGATGTTGACAATGAGCTTCAATCTTTGATTGAAGGACTTTCTATTGATAAAAAGAAAAACATGATTGAATTTTTGAAAAAGTAGGGCTTTGTCCTATTTTTTCTTTGCTTTTTGGGAAAGAGGCTGGTAATATATAAATATGAGGCTTGACAGAGTTGTTTGTGAAAAATTGGCTTGTTCGAGAGTTAGGGCGCAAGAGGTTATAAAATCTGGCGCAGTTTTTGTTGACGGCAAAATTCAAACCAAGCCAGCGTTTGAAGTGGAAGGGCAAAAGGTGGAGATAAAAGAAGGCAAAATGTATGTCTCGCGCGGAGCATACAAACTTTTGGGCGCAATTGAAAAATTTGGCATAGATCTTAATGAAAAGGTGGTGCTTGATATCGGCGCTTCAACTGGAGGGTTTAGTGAAGTTTGTCTTGAAAATGGCGCAAAAAAGGTTTATGCTCTCGATGTTGGCAAAAGTCAGCTTGACAAAAAACTTAAATTTGACAAGCGGGTGATTGACATTGAAAACACCGATTTTCGCAAGGTTTCAAAAGAGGCTTTTCAAGATGTTGACTTTATCACTGGCGACCTGTCATTTATTTCGCTTCGGCATATATTTCCAAAGTTAGTTGAAATTTTTGGCACTTCAAAAGAGGTCTGCATGCTTTTCAAACCGCAATTTGAGTGTGGAAAAGAGCTTGCCAAAAAATTTAAGGGTGTGGTGCTTGACAAAAAACTTCATAAAAATTTGTTGGAAAAATTTTGCCTTTATCTTAAAGGGCTTGGTTTCAAAATCAGTGGACTTTGCTACTCTTCCATTCAAGGCAAAGAAGGCAATCTTGAATATCTTTTCTATTTGAATGGAATGGCAAATTTTGAGGGCAATGTTTCAAAAGTTGTTGACGAGGCGTTTGAAAAATTAAAGAAAATTAAAGAAAATCGACATTTTTTTTGATAAATTAAGGCAAAAAACCTTAAAAAATGAAAAACACGCTTTAAAAGTTTGCGTGTTTTTTTGTTTTAAAATTGTTAAAGAGAATGTTTTTAGTTTATTGTCCTTGAAGCGCTCGCCGTTGGATATAGTGGCACATTTTGGAAACCAGGGCAGGCAGAGGCAGGCTCTGGAGCTTGGCAAGGTGGTATTACAGGATAGCCATAGCTTGGCACGAGAAGGTCAACCACAGAAGTAACTTTTACAATCACTTGAATGCACCCAGTTACTGTAAAGGTGTTGTCGGCAGTGTAAGCTCCGATTGAACTTGTAAAGAGTGCGTTGGCGGTGATGTTAACAGGTGAGAGTGATGGCTGTGGCACAAAGAGAACCACGCTCTTTACAATGGTTAAAGTTGAAGTTGCCGTTCCAATCACGCCATTTGCGTCTCGATAGGTGACGGTCACAGGAATTGTGAGCGTCAGGCTTACATTTGCATAGTTTGGCGTTTGCTCTATTCTGTCAATTGTGATGTCTGACACTGTGACTGTCGAGAGAGATGTGTTTTGAGCTGAAATGTAAGCCAGTGGCAAGGCAGGTGATGGTGGGTTGAAGTTTGTAACTGGCAAAATTATTCCGCTTTCTGTTGTTTGGCTTACGCAAGCGTCAAAAACTTTTGTTGTTTCGATAAGTACTTTTTCACAAATTCCGTTTAAACCATTTCCGCCGATTGGGCCAGGTCTGTTTGGATTTGTATTGTTAATGTAAAAAGACATATTTTACCTCCCTATATTCTTTTTGCACTAAAGGTTTAGTGATTTTTTATGCGAGGGGAAAGTGCGCATTTAGAAAAATCAACTATTTTAATATATGCCTGAGCCTTGTTTTGTGTTAAACCTCTAGCATAAGAATTTTAGTTGATTTTTTTTTGGCTTTGTGATATATTGTAAAAAACTAGAAAATAGGAGAATGTTATGATTATTGAAAACGCTATTGCAAGAATGGAGGAACTTAAAAAAGATATTGAATTTATAAAGGAGTGTCTTTGACTACGCTGGAGCAGAAGGCAAAATAAAAGAGCTTGAACAAGAACAGATAAGTGAAAATTTTTATCTTGACCAAAAAAGAGTGTTGGCGGTAGGCAGAAAAATTAAAGAGGCAGAGCATAGAATTGCCCTTATTAAAAGCCTTCAATCATCTTATGACGACACGCAAGCGCTTATTGAACTTTTTCAAGAGTTTGGTGAAAATTCGCTTGAAAAAGAAATTGAAGAAGGCTTGCATGATTGTGAAGAGAAGGTGGAAAAAGCCAAGATTGAAACGCTTTTGTCTGGAAAATATGACAGTTTTGATGCTATTGTGACCTTGCATTCTGGGGCTGGAGGAACAGAGGCTTGCGATTGGACGGATATGCTTTGGCGAATGTATCAAATGTATTGCGTCAAAAATGGTTGGTCTGTCAAAGTTCTTGACAGTCTTGATGGCGAAGAGGCAGGCTTAAAATCTATCACTTTTGAGGTCTCAGGCGAAAACGCTTATGGGTTTTTAAAGTGCGAAAAAGGCGTGCATCGCTTGGTTAGAATTTCTCCTTTCGATGCCAACGCAAGACGGCATACCTCTTTTGCTAGCGTGGAAGTTATGCCTAAGATTGAAGATAAGCCAGACATCGAGATAAAGCCAGAAGACCTTAAAATTGACACCTATCGTTCGTCAGGTGCAGGCGGTCAGCATGTCAATAAAACTGAAAGCGCAATAAGAATAACACATATTCCAACAGGCATTGTTGTTGCTTGTCAAAATGAACGCTCACAACTTCAAAATCGAGAAGTTGCCATGCAAATGCTTTACTCAAAGCTGGTTGAAATGCAAGAAGCTAAAGAAATGGAGGAAATGGCGTCAGTTCGCGGTGAAATCAAAAAGATTGAATGGGGCAGTCAAATAAGAAGCTATGTCTTTTGTCCATACACTTTGGTCAAAGACCATCGAACTGGCTATGAAGAACCCAATATCAATTGGGTTATGGACGGAAACATTCAAGAGTTTATCAATGAATATTTGAAAAAAACAAGCGGTAAATAATTTTTTAGGCGAGAGAAAAGCTCGCCTTTTATATTTCAAAGTAAAAAAGTTGATTTTCTTGTTTTTGTTTGATATAATTTGATTGCAATGAATTACTTTCAAAGAATGGAGCAAAAATTTCAAGCTCTTCAAGAGAAAAAAGATGTTATAATCCTTTCCGTTGAATCATCTTGTGATGAAACAAGCGTGGCTGTGGTCAAAAATGGAAGGGAAGTTTTGTCAAACATCGTTGCCTCGCAAATTGATATTCACAGGCGTTTTGGTGGCGTTGTGCCTGAGGTGGCATCAAGAAATCATATCACGGCAATTTCAAATATTTTTGATGAAGCTTTGAAAGAAGCTGGTCTTAGCAAATTTGATTTGGACGCTGTGGCAGTTACCTATGGAGCAGGGCTTATTGGAGCTCTTCTTGTTGGCGTCAATTTTGCAAAAGCACTTGCCTATTCCTTAGACATTCCTCTTATCGCCGTCAGCCATGTGTTTGGGCATATCTCGGCAAACTATATCTCACATCCCGCACTTACTCCCCCTTTTACCTGTCTTATGGTCAGCGGTGGACATACCGCCATTTTAAAAGTTGAAGATTACTGCTCGTTCAAGCTGATTGGAAGCACAGTCGATGATGCAGTGGGTGAGTGTTTTGATAAGGTGGCACGAGTTTTAAATTTGCCTTATCCTGGTGGGCCTGAAATTGATAAACTTGCTCGAGAAGGACAGAATAATTATCACTTTTCGGTGTCGAATGCACTTAAAAATAGCTATAACTTTTCTTTTTCTGGCATAAAGACGGCAGTTGTCAATTTTGTGCATAACAAACAGCAGAAAAAGGAAGAGCTAGATAAAGCAGACATTGCTTGTTCTTTTCAAGAAGCTGTCACAGAAGAACTTTGCGAGAAGGCAGTCAGGGCTTGCAAAGAGGGCGGAACAGGAAAACTTGTTGTTGCTGGTGGAGTGGGAGCAAATTCAAGGCTCAAAGAAAAATTGGCAAGCGCTTGTTCAGAGCAAAAAATTGACTTTTATGCGCCAGTTTTAAAATATTGCACAGACAACGCAGCTATGATTGGCTCGGCAGGTTTCTTTATGCTAAAAAGTGGTTTGGGGCTTGCAAATCTTGACCTTACGGCAAAGGCGAATGTGGAGCTTGTATGACAAAAGAAAATTTTTCCAAAGCAATAAAAGAAATTTTTTTAAGTTTCAAATGGTATGAATATCTCTATTTTAGCTTGGGGCTGGTTGCCGTTGTGGTGCTGTCGCTACTTGCAAAAAGCTCTGCAATAACCATCGCATATTCCATTTTTGGCATTTTGTATGTAGCTTGCCTTGCAAGAAAATTAAAAATTGGGTTAATTTTTGGAGCTATTAAAACATTACTATATATTGCGCAGTCAGCTTTATATCATAATTGGGGAGAGTTTGTTTTAAATATCGTAGTTGTTCTTCCTCTTATTTTACTTAGCATTATAGGGTGGTTTAGAAAAAGCTCAGGAGTCACTGTTACCAGCAAAAAACTAAGCAGAAATGAATGGATTATACTGTTGATTGTCAATCTTGCACTTTCAGTTGCCTTTTACTTTATTTTGGCTGAGTTTGATACTCCAAATTTGTTGGTGGCAAGCATAAGCATTTTCTTCACAATTTCGTCACATTATTTAATGGTCAGAAAAAGTCCTTTTATGTTTATAGGATTTATTTGTGTCAACATAGCCACCTTTCTTATTTGGCTGTTGCCTATCATTGAAGGGCAAGCACTCAATTTTGAAACTGCGCCAATGCTTGCAACAATGTTGGTTTACGCGATTTCCAACATTTTTGGCACAGTCAATTGGTTTAAAGGTGCTTTAAAACAGCAAAAAGAGGGAAAGATTGATGAAAAGGTAGATAAAATTCAAAATTAAGGAGAATATTATGGAACTTTTAGCGCCAGCAGGAAATTTTGATAAACTGATAACAGCAGTGCATTTTGGTGCAGATGCTGTCTATTTTGCTGGAAAGATGTATGGACTTCGTGCTTTTGCTGGCAATTTTGAAGATGATGAGATTGTAAAAGCCATGAATTATCTTCATCAGCATGGCAAAAAAGGATATGTGACTCTCAATATTGTGGCAAATGATAGCGACTTTAAGCATATTGACCAATTTCTAGAGCTTTTGATTCGAGCAAAAGTTGATGGCGTTATTGTCAGCGATACAGGCATGATTTATTATATAAGAAAAAACTTTCCATCGCTTAATGTGCATGTGTCAACGCAGGCAAATGTCAACAACTGTTATTCTGCCAAATTTTATGCTGATATGGGAGTGACAAGAATTGTGCTTGCAAGAGAGCTTAGCCTTAATCAGATTAAAGAGATTGCTTTAGCGGTGGGGGATAAAGTTGAACTTGAGGCTTTTGTGCATGGAGCGATGTGTATTTCATATTCTGGCAGATGTTTGCTGTCAAACTATATGACGGGCAGAGACTCAAATCGTGGTGCTTGCGTTCAGGCTTGCAGATGGAACTATACAATACGAGAGGTCAACAAAACAGAAGAATACCCAATTGAAGAAGATGAGAGGGGAACATATATTTTAAATTCTAAAGACCTCTGCATGATTAAGCACCTTAAAGAGCTTGAAGATGCGGGCATTTGTTCGCTTAAAATTGAAGGCAGAATGAAGTCGGACTATTATGTAGCTTCTGTTGTCAACGCATATAGAAGGGCGCTCGATAATAAAAACGACATACAAACACTTGAAGAAGAACTTGAAAAAACCAGCCATAGACGATACACCACAGGTTTCTATTTTGGCAGTGACGACAAGGAATTTTTGGCAAGCTCTATGCCAATTCAAACGGCTGAGTTTATTGCAAAAGTGGTTGAAGACAGTCAAAAAGGCACAGTAAAAGTAGAGATGAGAAACCGCTTTAAAACAGGTGACGAGCTTGAAGTTTTGTCACCAACCGACAGCTTTTTGAAAAAAATCAAAATCACAAACATTATAAATGCTAAAGGCGAGCCAATTGATGACTGCAAACGCGTTCAAGAAATCGTCACAATAAATTGCCCGCTTGACTTAAAACAAGGCGACATATTAAGAAAGTCAAATTAAATTTGATTATAACATTAAAAATATATATCTTTATATAAGCATGGCATAGCGCCATGTTTTTTTTGCTTGAAAGAGGATTTTTCTAAAACTTTGCGTATAAAAATATCGCGTCAATGCAAAAAGTGAAGTAAACTTTTAACAAAAGACAAAAAAGTTGCAAAAAAAATTGAAAATTTGGCAAAATCAGTTGACTAATTTTTCAAAACTGCATATAATAGTGCTAGCACTAAAATAAAAAGAGTGCTAACAAAAAGTCGAATAAAGAGGTTTTTATGAAACTGTCAGAGCGAAAAAATCAAATTTTGTGCATGGCAATTGAAGAATACATCAAAGACTGCGCGCCAATCACAAGTGGCTTGGTCAAAGACAAAGCAAAGCTTGATTGCTCAACTGCCACACTTAGAAATGAGCTTAATGCCTTAGAGGCTATGGGCTATTTAAAACAGCTTCACACATCTGGCGGAAGAATTCCAACAGTGCAGGGCTATCGATATTATGTTGAAAACCTGCTTGCAAATTCATCAGCTTCAAACGGCGAACTTGAAGAGGTTAAGGCGCTGATTTCTTCTCGAACCACTTCGCTTACCGAAATTGTAAGTGGCATTGCCAAAATTATCTCGCAGGCGACTTCTTATCCAACGGTTGTCGTGATGAATGGAATTGAAAACTTTGTGCTTAGCGAGTTTAAAATCATACCAATGCTGAGTGAAAAAGTTATGGTTTTGATTGGCACAAAGTCGGGGTATATTTCTGAAGAGATGAATATTAAGGCAAGTCCAAAAGAATGTGAAGATGCTTCAAATTATCTTACCAAAAACTTTAAAGGCGAAACAATCGGCTTTATGATGGACAACATCTTTCAATTTGAAGAAGGCATGAAAAGTGAAATTGAAGCCTTCCAAAATGTGGTCAATTCGCTTATTGATGGACTGAAAAAGTTAAATCATTCCAGACTTATTGATGTTCATCGCGAGGGGAGCGCAAAACTGCTTGACAACAAAGATGTTGACGAGGCAAAAAGGGTTTTGAATGTGCTTGATGATGAGCAAAAACTTGCCGATATTGCCAAAGTTGAAGGCGAAAAAATTGAAGCCGTTGTAAGTGATGAAGGTGCGGTGATGAAAGCTCCAATTTGTGTTAACGGAAACCAACTTGCCTCAATTGGTGTGCTTGGACCTCAACGAATGGACTATGCGGGTATTGCTTCGGCGCTAAAAATTGTGATTGACAGTCTTAAAGACTTAAAAGGAGAATAAATGGCAAAAGAGCAAAATGAAGAGATGAAAAACTGTGGTTGCAGTGGAGAGTGCGACTGCACTGACGAATGCAAATGCACAGATAAGCATAAGTGCAACGAAGAGTGCAAGTGCGAGCATGAGCGTCACAAAAAACATGACAAAAATTGTTGTAGGCATAAAGAATGTGACTGCGATGAAAATTGCGACTGTGAAAATGAAAGGCGCGAGCATGAATGTGGATGCGAGCATGGCAAGAGCGAAGAATACTTAAATCTTGCACGGCAAATTCAAGCCGATTTTGAAAACTTCAGACGGCGGACAATTGAAGACTTAAAACAAGCGCGCTTTTCAGGTCAAGCCTCTGTTATTGAAGCCTTTTTGCCATGTCTTGACACTTTCAAAGAGGCAAAAAAATCTATTTCTGATGCAGAGGTTTTGAAAGGCATTGAAATGATTGAAAACAAAATCAATGAAGCTCTTAAGCAGATTGGCGTTGAAAAAATCATTTCAATTGGTGAAAAATACAATCCACATGTCCACAATGTTATTGCCGTTTTAAGCGTTGCGGATAAAGATGACGACATAATCTTAGATGAATATCAAGCAGGTTATGTTTTAAACGGAAAAGTTATACGATATGCAAAAGTCATAGTCAATAAAAAGGAGGGTTAGAAAAATGAGTAAAATTATTGGAATTGACTTAGGAACAACAAATTCTTGCGTGGCTGTTATGGAAGGCGGAAAACCAACGGTTATCGCAAATGCTGAGGGCGACAGAACAACACCTTCAGTTGTAGCTTACACAAAAGAAGGGGAAAGACTTGTTGGCAAAGTTGCAAAAAGACAAGCAATTGTCAATGCTGAAAACACAATTCAATCTATCAAAAGAGAGATGGGCACAAACTATAAAGTAAAGCTCAATGGCAAGGAATATTCTCCACAAGAGATTTCTGCCATGATTCTTTCAAAACTTAAAGCTGATGCTGAAAGCTATATCGGTTCACCTGTCACTCAACCTGTTATCACTGTGTCCGCGTACTTCAACGACTCTCAGCGTCAAGCCACAAAAGACGCTGGCAAAATCGCTGGGCTTGAAGTGCTTAGAATAATCAACGAGCCAACTGCGGCAGCGCTTGCTTATGGTCTTGATAAGGGCGAAAACTCAAATCAAAAGATTTTGGTTTACGACCTTGGTGGCGGAACATTTGATGTTTCTATTCTTGAAATTGGAGATGGCGTGTTTGAAGTTTTGTCAACAAACGGAAACACTCGTCTTGGCGGTGATGACTTTGATAACAGAATTATCGACCTTTTAGTGGAAGAATTTAAAAAGACAAACAACATCGATCTTTCAACCGACAAACTTGCAATGCAAAGACTTAAAGAGGCTGCAGAAAAGGCTAAAATCGACCTTTCAGCAACACCAAAAACCACAATTTCTCTTCCATTTATTTCAGCCGATGCAACTGGGCCAAAACATATGGAATATGAACTTACTCGTGCAAAATTTGACGCTATCACTGAAGATCTTGTAAAAGAAACAATCGACTGCTCAAAACGCGCTCTTGCTGATGCAAAACTTTCAACAAGCCAAATCGATAAGGTTGTGCTAGTGGGTGGTTCAACTCGTATTCCTGCTGTTCAAGAGGCTGTCAAAGCTTACACTGGCAAAGAACCATACAAGGGCATCAACCCAGACGAATGTGTTGCTGTGGGCGCTGCAATCCAAGCTGGCGTGCTTGGCGGAGAGGTTAAAGATGTGCTTCTTCTTGATGTAACTCCACTTTCTCTTGGCATTGAAACCTTGGGCGGAGTGTTTACAAAACTTATTGAAAGAAACACAACCATTCCAACAAAAAAATCACAAATCTTCTCAACCGCAGTTGACAATCAACCAGGCGTTGACATTCATGTTCTTCAAGGCGAGCGAGAATTTGCTGCTCAAAACAAAACTCTTGGAAGATTCCAACTTACCGACATTCCACCTGCACCAAGAGGGGTTCCACAAATCGAAGTTACCTTTGATATCGACGCAAACGGCATTGTAAAAGTTTCTGCAAAAGACCTTGGAACAAACAAAGAGCAGAACATCACTATCACAGCATCTTCAAACCTTAAAGACGAAGACATCGAAAAGGCTATCAAAGAGGCTGAGGCTCACGCTGAAGAAGATAAGAAGAGAAAAGAGCTTGTTGAAACCAAAAACCAAGCAGACAACATGGTTTATGGCCTTGAAAAAATGCTTAAAGAAAACGGCGACAAGATAAGCGAAGATGACAAGAAAAAATTGCAAGATGCCATTGAAAAAGCTAAGAAAGAGTTTGAAAGTGACGATATTGACACAGTTAAAAAGGCGCTTGACGAACTTACCACAGCATCAAACGGCATTGTAAGCAAAATGTATAGTTCGGCAAATCCAAATGGGGCAAACCCAAATGGTGACGGCAGCAATGGCTCTGCTGGTGGCTCAAACGACGGCGACCCTGTTGTTGATGTTGAATAATTTTAATAAAAAGTGCTTTAAGGGGATTTAAGCAATTTGTTTTGCTT
>CALVUB010000016.1 GCA_944363385.1 uncultured Clostridia bacterium | reverse complement strand
CTTGTGCAATATGATTTTTCTCCACTTTCACTGCAAAAACAAAAGTTAAACACTCTTGGCAATGCAATTTTGAAATTTTATCAAAATTTTAAACAAAATTATGTAAAAATCAAACAAAATCAAGATGTTATTGATTTTGCTGATGCCGAAAAGATAACGAAAACTCTTCTTGGCGACGATGAAGTTTTGTCTTCTTTACAAGAAAGTTATGACTATATTTTTATAGATGAGTATCAAGACACCAATTCCTTGCAAGAGGCAATTATAAAACCTATTGCTCAAAAGGGTATGTTTGTTGCAGTGGGCGACATAAAACAAGGCATTTATGGGTTTAGAAATGCCAGCATGGATATTATGCTCAAAGACATCTCAGATTTTTCAGCTGATGAAAATTCAGAAGCGTTGTTTTTAAAATCCAATTTTAGAAGCGATAAAAAAATTCTTAACTTTGTCAATTTTGTTTTCGAAAAAGTGATGACAACAGCTTCGTCTGGTGTGGACTATAAAGAAACATCGATGTTTAAAGGAGAAAAAGAGTTTAAATTTGATGGGCAAGAGGCAGTGCAAGTGTTAATTTGTCAAGAAAATCAAGAAGAACAAGAACAAACTGCCGAAATTTATGATATAACCAAAGATCCTCTTTCCAACAAAAATATAGGCAAAATTGAAGCAAAAGAAATCGTCAAAAGGGTGAAAGAATTTTTGGCAGGCAAAATTTATAATGAAAAAACTGACAGCTTTGACCAAGTAAAGCCTCAAGATATTGCAATTTTATTTAGAAACAGAAACAGCGTAATGCAAGAGTGTTACAGACTTTTGATGCAAGCTGGCATAAGTGTTATCACCGATTCGAAAAATTCGCTTTTTGATAACAATGCAGTCAAAGTTTTGTGCGCTCTTATAAAACTTGCAATTTCTTCTAAAGACGATATTTCTTTAGCGTCAGTAATGCATTCTCCTTTTGGCGAATTTTCGCTTGACGAGCTTTCTTCTATTTCAATATCAAGTGAAGGTAAATTTTATGAAAAAATTGAAAAATTGAGGCAAAACAATCAAAAAATTGAAAAATTTTACCAGTTTTTAGATAATTTCGCTTTTAACTGTGGCTTGTATGGTGTTATCAAGGCGCTTAAACAGACAATTTCACAAACCCACTTTTTCGAAAAATTTTCTGCAAATATCAATGAAGACAGGCAGTGTGTTGAGCAATTTTACAATTTTATCAGCTCGGCTCAGGCAGACTTCAATCTTCAGGCGATTGTTGAAGGTTTTGAAAATTTGGATGTAAAAACAACACAAATCGGTCAAGCTGAAAACTCTGTTCTTTTGACCACAATACATGCAACGAAAGGACTTGAATATCCTATTGTAATTTTAGCCAGCTGTGGAGAGAACTTTGACAGACCTAGCACAAATCCATATGCAATTTCAAAAAGGTTTGGGTTTGGCACAAATGTTTATGACGATGTAACTTTAACAAAAAGCATCTCTCCTGTTTTAAGAGCAATAAGGCTTGAAGCAAAACAGAAGAATTTTGTTGACGAGCTTATGATTTTCTATGTTGCACTCACTCGTGCCAAAAATCATCTTATTCTTTGTGGCACGCAAACAATTCTTCAAGCAAAAACAAAACCAGAGGAATGCTCTACTTACTTTGATTTTTTGTTTTTCACTCTTGGAAATGGCGTAACAGAAAGGCTCGCAATTGACGGAGAACTTCAAATGGCAAACTTTTCTGTTAAAATCGTGAAAGAGGAACAAGAGGAGAAAATTGCTTCTAAAAAAGAAAATTTGATTAGCTTTGATGAGGAAAAAGTCAGAGCATTATTGATAAATCAAACTTACTCAGGTCTAAAAGAAATGGTAGAGCTTAAAAATTCAGTGACTATGCTTGCAAATGAAGAAAAAGATTTCGCGAGTAAAGAGATATTGTCTGAGCGAGGAACGATTTTGCGCGAGAAGAGCATTTTGCAGGGAAATGCTGTGCATTTAGCGCTTGAGAAGCTTGATTTTGAAAAAATAAACACTCTTGAAGAACTTGAAAAAGAGATTTCTCGTGACAGACAACTTTTGGAAAGTTTGGAGTTTATTGATAAAAATAAATTATATCAAAATATTTCGCTTATAAAATCAGTTAGTGGAAAAGGCCAGGTATATAAGGAAAAACAGTTTGTTATGAGCATGCCACTTAATCAAACTGATGATGAAATTGTTGTGCAGGGCGCTATAGACTTTTTTTCAGTAAACGAAAGGGAAATAGTGCTGATTGATTATAAATATACTTCTCAAAATGATGAGAAAATTTTGAAAGAAAGATACAAGCCTCAACTTGACCTTTATGAGAGCGCTCTTTCAAAGGCTTATCCAAATAAGGTGATTAAAAAATATCTGCTCTCCTTAAAAAATGCAAAAATAATTGAATTTTAATTAAATGCAGAAAGTTACAGCAGTTAATAGTTTTAATGTATTTTTCAATCTTTTTTCGCCTTTATTTATAAGGCAATACGACAAATGAAATTTAAAAGTAAAAAAAATTTGCAATTTTTGAAGAAATTTGTTGAATTTGTTTGTAAAATAATTTTTATGTGTTATACTAATTGCGAAAAAGGAGTGAAATTATGTTCGTATCAATGTTGGCCGATATTAGCGATGCTGTAACAGCTTTCTTTACTCAACTTACCGCAGCGATAGGTTTGGGAGGCTATATTGGCATTGCTCTTGGCGTTGAAGTGTTTTTCATTTTGCTATTTCTTTTAAAATCTGCCTTTTCTTATGAGGCAAGACTTAAGAGGGGACTTGTCAAATATAACAACTGGCTTTTTAAAAACAAAAAGCTAGACAAGGGCAACATAAAAGAATTTAGCAACCTTATCAAAAAAGGCACCAAGCGAGTTGTCTATTACTGGCAACAGTTTATATTGTTTCGCGAAGGCGGGCCTACAAACTATCTGTCAGAAGAAAACTTGATTGATAAACCTCTTAAAACAAGCAGTTGGACAAGCAATGTCAAAAATTTAATTTTACTGACTGCAATTTGGTCGGTTGTGTGCTTGCCTTTCGGATTTGCCGCTCAAGCAGGCAGAGCCTTTTCTCTCAATCTTTTTGCCATGGCCTTTATTGTTCCTGCTTTAGTGCTTGTTATAGGTGCGCTTACAGTAATTGTTTTGAAAGCAAAAAGGGTTATGAATCTTGATGACATTTATCAAAATTATCATATCTTTGCAAGATTTATCACAAATGCTAGCATTGATTTGCCTGATTATATTGACTATGAACTTCTTTTCACTCAAAAGGAAATCACTAGAGGTAATCCTCAGCTTAGAGAATTTTATGAGGCTAAAGCTAGAAAGGCCAAGGAAGAATTTGAAAAAGCAAAACAAAAAGAAACTGAGTATGTTGAATACAACTTTGAAAAAGCTGGAGTTGATGGCGCTCTTGTCTTAGAGCGGGCAATGAAGGAAAGTGAAGACTACATCAACAAAAAGCAAAACATTCTTTCAAAGATTGCTGACATTGAAGCTCAAAAAGAAGCTTTAAAACGAAATTATGAGAATAAGCAAAAAGATTTACAGAAAAAAATTCAGTCTATGAAAGAAAGTATTGCCAAACTTCTTCAACAGCAAGAAGCAACAACAAATCGTATGGAAGTGACTTTCTTAAAGACAAGGCAAGACCAGGACAGAGCAAAACAAGAGCAGTTCCAGTCAGAATATGACCAGGAAGAAACACAATTTGCAATTTCAAATGATGACCTTAACAAACAACTGCAAGAACTTCATGCAGACCTTGACGAGTCTAAGATCGATGTTGAGCAAGCAATGCTTGCAGAATATCAAGCCTTTTATGAGAAAGTTTTAAAGGTTTCAATGAGCAGGGCTGAGAAAAAGGTTAAAAATGAAGTGATAGACCTTCGTAGCAAAGTTGCAGAAGGTGACAATCAACTTATGGTGGTTCAAACTCAACTTAAAAGATTGGCAGAAGAAAACGAAGCCCTTCGCAATGCACTTGAAAAAGAGGGGAAAGAAGTTGCACCAGAAACTTTGCCAGGCAAATATGATGAAAAGGGCAACTATGTTTATGAAGATGGCTCTTATCACGATGCAAATGGTTTGTATCATGACAAAGATGGTGTGGTTTATGACTTAAATGGGAATATTATTGAACAAGAAAAAGAGAAGACAGAAAAGGAAATCTTAGATGATCAGTTTGGGAATTTCGAACTTCCAGACAATGAAAATCCTGAAGATAAAGCAGAAATTGAAAAGGCGATTGCAGAGCAGTTTGGCGCTTCAGTTGGCAAAGATATAACTCAACCTGAAGAAACGGCAGAGTTAAAAGAGGAAGAAAAAGCTGAGGATAAAGCAGAAGAGCTTTCTACTGTGGAGAGCGAAACTTTAACAGCAGAAACTCCTGCTAAGAAAAGAGGCAGACCTCGAAAGAATAATGTAGAAACAGAGCAGTCAAAGGAAGCTAAAAAGCGCGGTCGACCAAGAAAAGAGGAAAAAGAAGCTCAAAAACAAGAGAAAGAAGCAGAAAAACCTAGTCAAAAACGCAGCCCTTACAAAAAAACCGCAGGCAGGAAACCAAGCTCTTCCAAGAAAAAAAGTTCAAGCTCGGCTAAGTCTTCAACCAAATCGGCCTCGAAAAAAACGAATTCTCCAACCCTAGCGCAAATCAGTAAGTTGATTTCAGAAGAAGAAGAAAAACTTAATAAGATGAAGGCGTTTATCAATTCAGAAATTGATGATGTGGTCAACGGAGAGAAGACAGAGGCAATTGACAAGGAAAAAGATGAAATCATGAAGACGGTTGAAAACTTGAAAGAAAAAGCTGAAAATGTTAAACACACAAATCAGTCTGAAACCGAACTTGCAAACATAAATAAGCGTCTTGAAGAACTTATTAAAGAGATTTCTGATTTAAACAATAAAAAATAAAAAGAGAAGAACTTTCTAGCAAATGAAAGTTCTTTTTTGCCGAAAGAAACCTAAGTTATTGTAGATAATTTGGGTGATGTGTTATTTTTCTTTAAAAATAATTACCTACTACTTGAAAAAATTATTTTATTATGCTAAAATTGTATAGTTTTTGAGGGATAGATTAAAAGGACAGATTTATGATTAATGAAAAGATAAGAAACATCGCTATTATTGCACATGTAGACCACGGCAAAACTTCACTTGTTGATGCTCTTTTAAAGCAAGGCATGGTTTTTAGAGACAATCAAGCTGTGGAAGACCGCGTTATGGATTCAAATGCAATTGAGCGTGAAAGGGGAATTACAATTCTATCAAAAAACTGCTCATGCGTTTTTAATGGCGTTAAAATCAACATCATCGACACACCTGGACACGCCGACTTTGGCGGAGAGGTTGAGCGCGTTCTTAAAATGGTTGACGGCGTTTTGCTTGTGGTTGATGCGTTCGAAGGACCTATGCCTCAAACTAGGTTTGTGCTTGAAAGGGCACTTGCTCTTAAACTTAAAGTTGTTGCGGTCGTAAACAAATGTGACCGACCTGATGCTCGCGTTAAAGAAGTGGTTGATGAAGTGCTTGAACTTCTTATTGACCTTGATGCAGACGAAGAACAACTTGACAGTCCATTCGTTTTTGCTTCAGCAAGAAATGGGGTTTCTTCACTTGACCCAGACAAGGCTGGTCAAGATATGACTCCACTTTTTGAAACTATTTTAAAACATATTCCTGCACCAAGCGGAGATGAAAATGGTGCAACTCAAATGCTTATATCTTCAGCAGAACATAATGACTATGTCGGCAAGCTAGCAGTCGGCAAACTCAGCAGAGGTTCCCTCTCCGTTGGTCAAAGCGTGGTGCTTTGCAACTATCATGACGAAAAGAAGATGGTCAGAAGCAAGGTTGTCAGTTTGTTTGTTTTTGAAGGACTCAAAAAAGTGCCTGTTCAAAAAGTTGAAATTGGTGAAATTGCTTGCGTTGCGGGTCTTGAAGATGTTCAAATTGGTGACACAATTTGTGACCCAAACTCTGTAGAGCCGATTGAATTTGTCAAGATTGCAGAACCTTCAGTTGAAATGACCTTTATGGTAAATGATAGTCCATTTGCTGGTAAAGAAGGCAAATTTGTCACTTCAAGACATATACGGGACAGGCTTTACAAAGAGGCGGTCAAAGATTTATCTCTCAGAGTGACTGACGGCGAAACAGCAGAGCGCTTCAAAGTTTGTGGCAGAGGCGAAATGCATCTTTCTATTCTTATTGAAAACATGAGGCGTGATGGTTATGAATTTCAAGTTTCTATGCCAAAAGTGTTGATTAAAAATATTGACGGAGTTAAGTGCGAACCAGTTGACCGCCTTTTCTTGGATGTTCCAGAAGACTGCACTGGCATCGTGATGCAAAAGATGGGCGTTCGCAAAGGTGAACTTGTTGGAATGACACCACATGGCAAACGAATGAAAATGGAATTTACAATCCCTTCTCGTGGACTTTTTGGCTTTAAGAGCGAACTTCTTACCGACACTCGAGGCGAAGGCATCATCAATTCAATTTTCTTTGAGTATCAACCTTGGAAGGGCGAGATAAAACGAAGAGAATATGGCTCTCTTATTGCGCATGAAACTGGCGAGGCTGTTGTTTATGGTTTGTTTAATGCGCAAGAGCGAGGCGATTTGTTTATTGGACCTGGCACACCAGTTTACGCTGGTATGGTTGTTGGTCAAAATCCAAAAGGCGATGACATAGTGGTCAATGTCTGCAAAAAGAAACATCTTTCAAACTGCAGAGCGTCTGGCTCTGATGATGCACTCAGACTTACTCCGCCAAAAAAGATGTCGCTTGAAGATGCAATTGAATTTTTGGCTGACGATGAAATTTTGGAAGTAACCCCAAAAAGTATGCGTATCAGAAAAATTATTCTTGACCATAACATGCGACTTCGTGAAAAAGGCAAAATTTTGAGAGGAGAAATTTAATGAAACCAGAAGAGAGCAGAGATTTAAAGAAAAATTCAAAAAGGTTGATGTGGTTTTTACTATGCGTCTTTCTTTTTGATGCAGTTATAGTTTTTACTCTTATAAACTATGCAAACCTTTCACCTGTGCTTTCTGGATTTATAATAATTGTGATAACCGCACTCTTATATTTGTGTTTTTGGTTTATTTGTGCTAAAATAGATAAAAAGAATAAGATTAAGCAAGAAAAAGATGCTTATAAAGACCCTTTCACAAAAAAATAATTTTGGTTTTGGCAAAACTTAGGAGGATAAAATGGCTAGAGATTACAAAATCCAACCACATAATTTGGAAGCTGAGCAGGCACTTCTTGGCTGTATTTTGATTGACAATCAGTCTCAGATTGATATATTAGCCACTATGCACGAGAGCGACTTTTATTCTGAGTCGCATTCTCAAATTTATAAAGCAATGAGCAAAGTTTATCAAAAATCTACTCCTGTTGATTTTGTAACCTTAACCGACCAACTTGAAAAAGACGGCGTGCTTGAAAAGGTGGGCGGAATTGACTACATCATGACTCTTACAAATATCGTTCCATCAGCTGCAAATTTTAAATATTATTGCGATATTGTAAAATCAGACTCTATCAGGCGAAAACTTATTCGCTCAGGTCAAGAAATAATAGAAGATGCATTTAACAATTCTGATAAAGACAAATCACTTCAGTTTGCTGAACAAGTTGTTTTCAATATCGCTGAAAAAGAGGGGCGTTCAAGCCTTGAGCATGTTGGACGAGGTGATGGTCCAGTTAAAAAAGTTATCGACAAGTTTGGCGAAATTGCAAAAGACCCAACCGTTTTAAAGGGTATCCCAACAGGCTTTACCGACTTTGACAAGATTACAAACGGACTTCAAAACAGCGACCTTATTCTTTTGGCAGCAAGACCAGGTGTTGGGAAAACTTCCTTCTCAATGAACATATTAGTGCATGCAGCCACAGAGCTTAACAAAAAATGTGCAATATTCTCGCTTGAAATGAGCAAAGAACAACTTATGCAAAGGGCGATTTGCTCACTTGCCAAAGTTGATATGGGCAAGGCGCTTAAAGGCGAAATGGACGCAGAAGAGTGGAAGCGGATTTGGACAGCAAGCAAAAAGCTTGAACAGAGCGGACTTTACATTGATGACAGCTCTATGACAACACCAGCAGACTTATTATCAAAATGCAGACGACTTAAAATGCAAGACGGACTTGACCTTATCATGGTCGACTATATTCAACTTATGACTTCTGGAAGAAAGGCGGACAATCGTCAACTTGAAGTTAGCGAAATTTCAAGAACACTTAAAATTGCAGCAAAAGAGCTTAATGTTCCAATCATCGTGCTTTCTCAGCTTTCGCGTGCGGTTGAAAGCAGACAAGACCATAGACCACTGCTGTCCGACCTTAGAGATTCTGGTGCGATTGAACAGGATGCCGACATTGTGCTGTTTATATACAATCCTGAAAAATATAATGACCCAACTGATGATGAACCAGGAACGGTTGAACTTATTGTTGCAAAACATAGAAATGGTGGAACGGGGACAGTTAAACTTCGATGGATTGGGCAATACACAACTTTTGTCAACTTGACAGATAAAGTTGCAATGCCAAAAATAGTAAAAACAGCACCAAGCCAAATTGAAGAATCCCCAGTTGAAAACATTGACATTGATGTGTTTGATGATTAAAAGGAGAGATAGATGGCAGAAGAAAAAAAGTTCAATAAAAAATGGCTTATTGTGATTGCAATCTTGGTTTTGATTGTTATCATTGTGGTAACTGTAATTTTGTGTTTGCCTGGCAATCCAGCCAGCGCTGTTATTGCTCTTAAAAACGAGCAAAAAAACTTTTTGCTTAAAGACGCAAACACCAAACAGCTGTATACAAACTTTGAAGAAATGGTGCAAGAAAGCGACGCAAATGTTTATACAGATGAGCTTGAAGACATTGAAAAAGTTTTGTCAAACATTGAAGTTGTGATTGATAAATATGCAGATTATTCTACTTATTTTGAAGAAAATGAGTATTTTTACAATAATTATCATCCAGTTACAGATTCGTTAAACAATCTTGCAACTTATAAAGAAAGCATAATAAACAAGCTTAAATATGTCAATGATGAACTTGACTCCACTTCACTTGATTTTTTGCGAGAAAGCATTATTTCAGTGCGTTCAGATTTTGCCGAGATGCTGTCGAATTTTGAAACCGCCTTTAGCTCATTTAACAATATTTTTAGAGAAAGCTATTTCGGTTTTGAAAACAATCTAGGCTCACAACTTACTTTCAGCGCAGTAACCGATTATGTTGCAGTGCTTTCCGATAAGTTTGACCAACTTGTTCAAGCGGACACAACCAGCAGTGCAATTGCCGATTATAACTATTCAGCGGGAGCTGTGGTTGATGGTTTTAATGTTTTTATTATTATGCTACAACTATCCTATCAATCTGAATTTAAAGATTATTATTTTGACTCAAGCATTTCATCTAAATATCAATCGATAAACAACTTCTATCAGCTTTATTCTCAAACAAATTTTAGGCCTATAATTAATTCTGCTTATGGCAACGGCCTTTCAATTACTTTCACTTTGACTTTTGAAAAAGTGGAAGATAGCGCTGGAGTGTATAACCAGCTTAAAAGGTTTTTGGGAGGTAAATAATGGTTAAGTCGAAAAAATTTTTATCAGTGATAGTTGCACTGCTTCTTGCCCTTTGTGCATTTGCATTATTTGGTTGTGAAGGCACAACAACAGAACAAGTCTATCAAAAGATGCAGAATTTTGTTACAAAAACAGAACAAGAAACTTCTTTTATCGATGCCTACAATTCCTTTAAAAATTTTCAAAAATATAATGAGAATGGCTTACTTGAAACGATTGATGAAAGTCAACAAACAATGGTTCAAGTTGTGATGAATTATTTAAAAACAAATGTTTGGCAATTTGAAGATTATACCCAAAATCATAACTATGCCGACCTTGAGCAAAAGCTTACCTTGCTTGACGAGGCTTTTGTTGAAGCACAAGAGCGATATGATGATATGACCAAATCAGCGCCAAATTCTTCAAATTTTGTTTATTATAATGGTTTTGCAATTGCCTATCAAAAAGCTTGCATTGATTTTATCAATAAAGCATATGATTTTGCGCTTTCTATGCAAAACACCTTAATCAATGACATGAAATTATTAGACTTTGATTTTGCTTCTATCACCGTAGACCAAGCAAATTTTTATCTAAGCACCGTAAAACTGTCGCTTGCAGACGACTGCAGACTTTTCCTTCTTGATTCTTGCAAAGGAGAAAAAGTTGAAGGCAATAACCATTACGACAGTGTAACAGAATGGATTAAGCTGGTTCAAGATATAAGTAGCGTTTCAGTAACTAATAATAAAGGTGAGAGATATGTGGCTTTAAGAGAGCTTGAACAGATTTTAGTAAAAGAAAGAAGCCATCTTAAAGAAGCACTTTCACAATTTTCTTTTTACGATTATCAAAATGTTTACAAGGCAAACATAAATTCATATGCAAACAATTTGGAAAATGCGGATGTTTATCTTGACACTATAAACAACTATTTTTATGAGACTTTACTTCATAAAGATTGCTATTTAAGCAAGTTTATAAACCAAATTAATGCAATCTATTAATTTCAATCAATTTCTATTTTTTAACAATTAGCAGGAATATTTATGGACAAATATCAAAAAATTGCAGAGCTTATTTTCCCAGGTGGAATATCGGTAGAGGATATAATAAAAAAGTATAAGCCAAGAAATCTTAAAGAAGGACAAGAAGTAACTCGTTTTGCACCTAGTCCAACAGGTTACATGCACATTGGCAACTTTTTTCCTGCCTTTATAAGCTATAATCTTGCAAAACAAAGCGGTGGAGTTTTTTATCTCCGTTTTGAAGACACAGATTCTAAAAGAGAAATCAAAGAGGCAAAAGAGGTTATATATCAAATCTTACAAAAGTTTGATGTTTTTCCTGACGAATATCAGACTTTAGACGGCAAAGATGTGGGCTTGTATGGACCTTATGTTCAAAGTCAAAGAGCAGATATTTATCGCGCTTTTGCAAAAAAATTGGTTTCTGAGGGCAAGGCTTTTCCATGCTTTTGCAGAAAAACGGAAGGCAAAGAAGACGTTTTAAAATCTCGACAAACCAGGTTTGAAGAGGATGACGAAAAGGAATATGACCCTTGTCGTGATTTGTCTTTTGAAGAGGTGAAAATTCACCTAGACAACGGTGAAAAATTTGCAATTAGGCTAAAGACTAAAAATGATGGCTCGCAAAGAGTAAAATTTTACGACCTTATTAAAGGCGAGATTGAAGCAAAAGCAAACAGCAAAGATTTTGTTTTGCTTAAAAATGATGGCATTCCACCTTATGCTTTTGCTCATGCAATTGATGACACACTTATGGGCACAACAATTGTGGTAAGAGGAGAAGAATATATCTCTTCAACGCCAATGCATATCGAACTTTTTGAAGCGTTAGAATTTAAACCAATAAGTTATTGTCACAATCCTCTTATTTGGAAAATTGACGGCGATGGAAAACGCAAAATATCAAAACGAAAAGACCCTGAAGCCGACATGAGGTTTTATTTCCAAGAGGGTTATCCTAAAACGGCAGTGCTTGAGTATCTTCTCAATCTTATCAACTCGGGCTTTGAAAATTGGCGAAGAGAAAACCCTGACCAGCCGTGGCAAGAATATCATTTTGGAATAAAAGACATCACCACCGTTGCTCCAGTTTTTGATATTGTCAAACTGATGGATATATCAAAAAATATCATTTCAAAGCTAAGCGGGCAAGAACTTTATGAAAAGTGGCTTGATTGGGCAAAAGAATTTGATGAAGCACTTGTCACCAAACTTGAAAAAGACAAAGAAAAATTGGTCAAACTTTGTTCTATGGAGCGTGATAACAGCCTAAAACCAAGAAAAGATATTTACAACCTAAAAATGATGCAAGAATATTTTAGTTACGCATTTGAACGACCAAAACTTGACAAAATTGATGAGAAAGAAAATTTTATGGAGTTTATTGAGGCATATCTTAAGGACTTTAAAATGCCAACTTCAAATGAAGAATGGTTTGCAGATATAAAAGCGGTTGCCACGCAACAGGGCTATGCAATCGACAACAAACTTTACAAGCAAGACCCAAGCGCCTTTAAAGGCAACATCGCAAAAGCCTGTCTCTTTGCACGACAAGCAATCACTGGCAAAGATAACGGGCCATCGCTTTTCTATATAATTGATGCTCTTGGCGAAAACGAAACGCTTGCAAGGCTTGAGAGGGCAACAAAGATTTAAATATTTTTATAGTCAAATGAAGACGCGCTGGCTTGCGCGTTTTTTCACAAAAAAAAATAAAATTGAATAAATATTATTATGACAAAAGAAGAAGACGGGCTTGATATGACAGGCGCTGAAATGGTGGCTCTAGCCAGCAGTGTAGCTTTGTGCCTTTCTAAAAAACTGACTGCTAAAGAGGTTTGTCTTATGCGAACCTTTTTTCAAACTGTTGCATCAAATTTATCAACAATTGAATATACTGACACTATTTGTAAAAAAAAGCTCAAATAACCAGTAAACTTTGATAAATTAAAATTAAAATGGCAATATAGTTGTTGTCATTTTTTTTGTTTTGTGGTAAAATAATCTTATGCAGGCATAATTTAGTGGTAAAATGTGTGCTTCCCAAGCATAATTCGCGGGTCCGATTCCCGTTGCCTGCTCCAA
>CALVUB010000015.1 GCA_944363385.1 uncultured Clostridia bacterium | reverse complement strand
ATAGAAAGTTCCTGTCAAAGAGAAACCTGCTTGAGTGAGAATATTGCCTTCTTCAGCTTTATCTGTGATGAAAAGTCTTGAAGAGTCAGATGTGACTGTCACCGACAAGATTGCGCTTGGGAAAGATTGCAAACTGCTGAGCACATTTCCTCCGCTTCGAGAGTTTGAATCGTCACGCACTAAAAATTGATAAGTGCCTTCTATTGCAACATCGTTAGATATCATCTCAATTGTATAGCTGTTGCCTTGTTGCAAGACAAAGTTGTCTGAAGTGGTGTTTTTTACAGCAAAATTGTTGTCAATTTCAATGACCATATAGTTGCTTGCATAAGGAAGGCTATCTTCAATATTACCTGTAAGTTGTGAAAGATGTTTTATGTTTGAGTTTTCAGCTGGGTTGGTGTATTTTCTTAGGGCGTCTTGTAAGGCTGTATCTGCGCTGACCTTATCAACCATATATGCATATTCATAAGATTTGATAGCAGAAAAATCTGAGTAGTTTTGCAAAATAATGCCTTTATAGTCTCCCCAATTTACCGAAACGGTTGCATCGCTGACAGCTATCACATCTGAAGCGGATAAAATTTCAAGAGTTGTTGTGTCAGCCTCGGTAATCTTTATAAAGCGAGGCTCAGTGTTGTCAAGCACAAAGATATCATAGCCAACATTTCCTGCAATGTCATACACTTCAATAAGATAAAGTCCTGCGTCAGTTTTAATGCTTGTGCCTGAAATGGTGTTAAGTCCATAAGCATTTGAAATAGGACTCCAATCAGAATAGTTGCTAAAGTCAAGTTTGTAAGAAACTGGAACAACGCCAATTGTCAGAAGTTGGTTGAGCAGACTTTGCAGGCTTGTAGTGTTATAATAATTAATCGCTTGAAATTGGAAATATTTTACATAGCCATAGGTTGTTGCTCCGCTTGCCTTTTCATTCCAAGCAAAAGCAAAAGGTGAGTTTGTTGTAGGCGCTGTTATGTCTCTGCCCAGCGAATAATTTCCATCTAGGCCTTCTTCAGCCAGACGAGGAGAGGCAAAAGATATTTCATCTGTGTCAATCGTGAAGGTGTAAGAGTTGTTGCTTGTCATTGTTGAGCGATAACTGATTGTAAATTTCCTGTCTGCGCCTGTGCCTTGGCTGTCAATATAAACAGCTTCTTTTCCTTTATGAGCTAAAAGACCGGCTTCGTCTGATGATAATGATGCGAAATATGTGTAAGTTGATTTGTCATAGGAGGCTAAATTTTGAAAGCCTATCGTTTGTGATTGACGTGTCTCATAATCATAAATGTTGACTTCAATTGTCACATCGGCGTTGTAAGGGCTGTCAGTTGACTCATTGATAAGATAAACTGACTTGTTTGTATATCTTGTTGTTGAGAAATTGTTGCCATTTTCATCTACAACAGTCACAGCAGGAGTTTCGTTTGTGATTTGGAAATAGAAGATTTGATAGTGATAATATGCGCTTTGTTGCACGCCACCTTCTCCAAGATAGCTGTCAAATTGATATTGAATGATATAAACATAAGTGCCAGGTGTGTTTTGATTTTCATTTGTAAAGGCTGAAGAGTCATCCGATGAGTCATCCAATGTTAAACTATTTCCTTCTCCAGTTACAGAGAAGATATAACTTTTTGTATTGTCGTTTGTAGCAGAACTTGTTTTAAGGTTTACATTTGACAAAAATCTGATAGGCACTTGATTTGTCGTTACTAGTGATGGTGCGTTGCCACTTTTCAAGAAAGCTTGAACTTCTGATTGTAAGGAGTCGTTGCCAGAGATTGTATATGGATTTGAACTAGGTTGAGAAAAAGCTGTTTTCTGCGTTGACTTCATAAACAAAGCGGTGATATCTGCTGATTGCTCAAAAGTTGTTTTGTCCTCTGAAATTGTTTTCAGTTCTCTTGATTGGCACTGGTTTGTGGCAGAGTCGACAGGCTCGTTGAAGTTGGTATACATGGTTTGGTAGCCATAGATATAAAGTCTTTGTGCCTTGTTGTATTGGATGAGTGATGAATCAGATTGAAGCTGGTCAAAAGGAAGCTCAAAAATTTCATTGCTGTCTTCAACGCGATAGAGATATTCAAATGAAATGTCGTAACTGCCAAGTTCGTTGAAAGTTATGTATGCCTCCTTGCTTTCATCATCATAGCCAGTCATAATATACTCTTCGCCTTCACTGACAAGGTCTCCGTTTGAATCTTTGATGTTAAAACCATTTCCGTTATATTCCACTTTGCGATAGAAACTGTTTTGATTATAGTCGGTGAAGTTTACAGTGATTTGATAAACATAAGGGTTATAGGAGAATTTTGGAAGAGAAGTGGAAGTGTAGTTGTAGTAATAGAACATTGAATAACCGCTGTTGTTTGTCAAGGTCACATTTTCTGTGTTTAACATTGTTGCGTTTTGAAGACCAGTTGTTGAGTTGAAGTAGGTGTTTGAGTTGAAAATCATAAAGGTATATTCAATTTGAACTGTGTCAGATGAGTCAGTCGCGTAAGTCAGCCCGCCATCATATGTATACCATCTTGTCATTGGAATCACAAGGGTGTATAAACCTTCTTCTAATGTTATGATTTTTTGCGGATTTTGAGTATCAACAGAAAATTTTGGACCAATTTTAAAGTTTACATTCAGTTTTTGAGGTGGCACTGAAAGACCATCGACTGTGAAAGCGTTGTTTGTATGAGGACTTGCAAAATTTTCAATAGAGGTGGTCCCCAACAGGTTTGCTTGATTTGTATAGTCTTGCTGATTTGTCACATCTTTGTAAAGAGAAAGGGCGTTTGTAAAGTTGAAGTAATAGTATTCTGTATCTGAAATTTTGTAAGAGTAATTTTGTTCGTTATCGTTTTCACCTGTGATTATGTCATCTTCATCAGCTGCAATTGAAAGAGAAAAGGTGTTATTGGTTGTAGCGTCAAGAAGAATGATGCTGTCATCAGATGTTTTAATGCCACCTTTGCGATTTAAATATTCTGGCAGATTGTTTGTGATTTCGGTATATTCAGTAAAAGCAGCATCTGACGAGATAAATTTTTTTTCGCCTGATAAAAACAGTCCGCCGATAAGCACACCAATCAAGACAAATGTTAAACAAATTGAATTAAACAGTTTTTTTGTTTTCATAAACCCTTACTCCTAATTCGACATTTTTTTACAATTTGATTTTATCACACAAGAAGAAAATTTCAAAATAAATTCGGCATTTTTATTTATATAATAAATATTTATTTATAGAATAAATATCTATAAAAAATTGTTTGCAAAAATGGCAGAAAAATACTTTTTAATCAAAATTATTAAAAAATTGCTAAAAAATCAAGAAAAAATCAAGAAAAATTGTTAAAAAAATGTTTTTTTAATCTTTTTTCACCTTTATTTTAAAGAATATAAATAAAAAATAGAGCAAAATCGGTTATGCTCTATTAAAATTTTTTAATTTTATTTTTTTAAGATTTTTTACGTCTTTATAAAACAATTTTAAAAATTTTTTTCGTTTTATTGCAATCGCCATTTTTACATGACCTTTTTCAGTGAAATTCATATAGGTTTTGCCTGGTTCAAGGTCACAATCAACTTCCACCTGACACTGCACTGTTTCAAACAGTTCTGGATGCACCAAAAAGTAGTAAGCACAAGAGTCGTTGGTGGCAATTCTCTTATCAACAAAGCCAGGCTCCCAATAGCCTGTATCCATCTGAAAGATTAAATTTCCGCTATCGTTTAACTCTTTAAGGCTATAGATAAACTTTTCATCAAGGTGAGCCTTTCTTCTTCCCATATCTGAAGGAATCATATAGAGGGGAATTTTGCTGTCCAAGACAATTTTGAAAGCTTCAGGGTCGGAAGAAATGTTGAAAGAAATGTGGTCGGGAAAACCAGGCATTCCATAAGGAGAAGCGCCTTCAAAATATATGCAAGGGATTTTTTCAATAATGTCAGGGTGCTTTAAAATAAGCATGGCAATGTTTGTGTGAGGACTTAAAACAATTGGAATAATGTCGCCATCGCCTTCTTTAAGCACCCTATACATTGCTTCAATCGCATCTTCTTTTATGCATTTATGCGAAGTCTTTTTTGGTGGGATATATCCGCCTAGTCCTTCCTTTTGATGAATGTATTCAGCCGTTGGACTATTTCGATAAAGCGCTTTAGACTCGCCCTTTGCAACTGGAATATCTTTGTCATATAAATCCAAAAGGTGAAGCATGTTTCTTGTGCAAGTTTCAATTGGCACATTTCCACGCAAAGTTGTGATAAGTTTGATGTCTATTCTAGGGTCATTCATCATCAAAATAAGACAGGTGGCATCATCGACACCTGGTTCGGTCATCACAATAACTTTATATTTCTTTTGATTTTTCTTCATAGTCATGTCTAATTATAATACAATTTATATATTCTTCAAAGCAATTTTGCGACAAAAAAGCTTGAAAAAGAAAATTAGTTATATTTTTTTAGCTTTTGAAAAATTTCCACATTGCCACTATAGCCTTTTGGATTTAGGGGTGAAGGGTGGTAGATGGGAATTAGTATAAATTTTTTCTCATCAACTTTAAAATCAAACTCTTTGCCAACAAAATCTGAAAATTTTTTGATTTTTGTGCCCAAAAGTGCTTGCGTTGGATGCAAACCCATTGTCAAAATCACTTTGCAAGGAAGTTTTGCCAACTGCTTTTTTAAATGTGGCAGACAATTTTGCGCGCATTTTTCCAGATTTTTTCTGTCTTCAATGATGCATTTGCATGCTTCGGTAAAATAGATGTCGGTTATTGAAATGTTCAATATATCAAGCAATTTTTGCAAAACTCTTCCACTTGCTTGCAGTTTGCCATTTGCGTCAAAGAAGGCTTTTTTAGACACGATCCAACCATTTTTGGCAGGGCTTTCTCCAACAACAATAAAATTTGTCTTTCCTTTTTGAAGAAGACAATCATCTGAAAGCTTGACTAAATTTCCACAAAGAGCGCAAGATGAGATTTCGCTCATGCCCACATGCCGTGCAGGTTGCAATATGCGTAAACTGCAACCACTTTTTCATCATCTGACAAAACAAAGTTTGCTGAAGGAGTTTGTCCGGGCAAGAGATTTTTCACTGCAAAACCTTTGTTTGTTTCCAAAACAATCATGTTGATGTAATGCTCTTCAGTCATAGGGTGAAGGACTTCGCCAACTTGGACAAACACAGTTTTTCTGTCAATCTTTGTCACTGGTTTATGCTTTTCAACAGCGCCGTCGGTTGTGTTGGCATCAAGCACTACCATTTTTTGCCCACAGCAAAACACAGGCACGCCTGCATCGACAAGCTTAACAACCACATTGCCACATATTTGACATTTATAAAAAACAAGTTTTTTCATGATTTCACCTTCCTTTTTTCAGACAAATTATATCAAATTTTCTGTGATTTTCCAAATAATCGCTTGCGTTTTGGGCAAAAATGATGCTGTAGAGGTCAAAATTTTGAAAACTTAACAAAAATTTTTTAAAATTTTTAGAAAAATTGGCACTATTTATTTGACATTGCTAGCACTCTGCGCTATAATATGCTTGCATTTAAAATGCAAAGGGAGGTAAATTATGAAAAACAATGATAAATTTGATCTTACAACAAGAGGGGATAGAGACGATTTTGGCTTCTTTTCACCATTCTTTGACGACTTCTTTGGCATGCCAATGATTGACAGAAGGGATGCAAACAGATTCAATCAGATGATGAAAACTGATGTCAAAGAGGGTGAAAAAGACTACACACTTGAGGTGGAGTTGCCAGGTATTGACAAAAAAGATGTAAATCTTGACCTTAAAGATGGTTATCTTACAATATCAGCCAAGAGAGAACATCACTTCAGCGACGAAAACAAGAAATCAAACTACATTCGCAGAGAACGAAGCTATGGTTCATTCAGCCGATCATTCTATGTTGGTGATGTCAAGAAAGAAGATGTCAATGCATCACTTGACAATGGAATTTTGAAGATTGTTCTTCCAAAAGAAGAGAAGAAAATCGAAGGCTCAAACAGAATCGAAATCAGATAACATTTTAGCTTTCGCAGGATTGAAAAAAGCGCACCGAGAGGGGTGCGTTTTTTGGTGAGCTATTTTTTAAAGTTAAATATGATTGGACAACAATTTGGCAAGAGTTCTAATTTTTCATAAAATTTATCTTTTTACCTAAATTTTGGGCATATTCAATTTCTGCTTTTGTGCTAGAGCCAATATAACCATTTTTATTGATAACAAAAACCTCGTCAGCCAGGTCAATCTTTCTTTTATGCATCTCGTCAAGCATGCTTTTTATGTTTGATGTAATATTTTCAAGTTCAAACATATTTGGAGCAAGCACGATATTTCCTTCCAAAGTGAGACGCTTTTGTTCACGCAGAAAATCATCTTTAAATTTCATGCTTCCGCAAAGTGTTATAACTTTATATTTTCCTATCATTGTTTTTCCTTTTTGATATACTGGCGGGAAGACCGACAACCAATCCTAACACTAAAATATGCGCTGGCGTTGACTGAATTAAGTTAAAAGTTTATCTGAAATAAATATTATTAAGACTTTTACTTTTTTCAATGTTTAATCCATGATTGTAAAATGATTTATGATTAAAATTTTCAATTAACTTTTTAAATTTTTGAAATTTTATGCCGGTATAAAATTTATATATTTTGCCATTTATAATAATAAAAACATAAACCCTATTATTTTTTTGAAATTCAGAAAAATCATAGTCTGCTGGCCACAGCCCTAATTGTAATATATCTCCTTATCTAATCAATTTTTTGTATAATGTTAAAATAACTTTTTAAAAAAATTATTTTAGTATAAGATATTATAAATCTGATTTTAATATTTCGTAATAAAACACATCATAATATTGACCGAATTTATATTCATGTTCTCTCATCCTACCAACATATTTCATCCCTATTTTTTGCATTACTTTACCGCTTGCAGGATTATTATCTAAAAATCTTGCAAATATGCTATGTAAATTTAAAGTATTAAAGCCGTACTCTATAATTGCTTTGGCTGCTTCTGTTGCAATCCCGTTATTCCAATATTTTTTTGCAACCCAATATGCTAATTCGGCTTTATTTGCAGGCCTTTTAATACCCATTAAAGATATACAGCCAACTACTTCATTAGTATTTTCTTTTAATGTTATTGCTAATTCGTATGATTTTTGGTTGCTAATAGCATTGTTGGTGTAATCAATAAAATTTTGTGAGTCTTCTAATGTGTAGGGAAAAGGAATTCCCAATGTGGTTTTTGATATTTCAAAATCATTACATGCTTCATAAATTTTCTCAGCATCTGTTTTTATAAATGGTCTTATTATAAATCTGTTGGTTTCTATCATAAATTCTCCTAAAGTCAGTAATAAAATTAAGGTAGGGTGACTTAAATATATGTATAATAAGTGATTATGTTAACTTATAATACAAAACAACCAACTAAACTCATAGTGTTTAGTTGTGTGCATGTTGGCGGAGAGAGGGGGAGTCGAACCCCCGATACAACAAGGTTGTATAACGGATTTCGAATCCGTCTCATTCGGCCTCTCTGACATCTCTCCAAAAGCTCAGCAACTCCAAATGTTTAAAAAATGAGTGTGTTTTCGCAATTTTGAAACAAGTATATTATAGCATAAATTGTTTAAAAACAAAATAATTTACAAAAAACATTTTGAAAATTGGTGCAATTTTTGTATAATTAAATTGTAAAAAAATTAAGGAGGTTTTTATGGAAGAATATCGTATGCCACTTATTGGCGACACAGCACCAAGTTTTTCGGCAGTAACAACACAGGGCAATATCAACTTTCCAGAAGATTATAAAGGCAAATGGGTGATTCTTTTCTCTCACCCAGCAGATTTTACGCCTGTCTGCACCACAGAGTTTATGACCTTTGGCTCGATGATGGAGGAATTTAAAGCGTTAAATACTGAGCTTGTAGGGCTTTCAGTTGACTCAATATATTCGCACATCGCATGGCTTAGAAAAATTCAAGAGCTTGAATGGAATGGCAAGAAAAACATTGAAGTAAAATTTCCACTTATTGAAGACATAAAAATGGAAGTTGCTTCAAAATATGGCATGATTCAGCCAGGACAATCGACAACGCAGGCGGTTAGAGCAGTATTTGTCATTGACCCAGAATCAAAGATAAGAACCATTTTGTATTATCCACTTTCAACTGGAAGAAATTTTGATGAAATCAAAAGAATTGTCATTGCTCTTCAAAAGGCAGATAAAGATGCTTGCGCAACTCCTGCTGATTGGCGTCCAGGTGATGATGTCATCATTCCAACAGCTGGCTCATGTGGCGTTGCAAAAGAGCGAGTTGAGAGCAAAGATGAAAACATGTATTGCCTTGATTGGTTTATGTGTTTTAGAAAGGAGAAAAACAGCAAGAAAAAGGCTAAATAAAGCCTTCTTTTTGTTTTTATGGAAATTTAAAGCGGTTTTTAACATAAAATGTATTGTGTCATTTGTAATGTTAAAATAATGATTGACTAATTTTTTCAAAAATGTTACAATACTTATATGAGGTGAAAAATGAAAAGAAAAATAAAAGAGGAAGAGGTTGTTATTGAAGAAAATGAACCTGTAGAAATTGAAGAGGAAAAAGTTGAGAAAAATGAGGCTCAACCAAAAGTAGAAGAAAAATCAGCAGAGACTTTCTTTAAAAAAGCTTTTAGTTTTGACTATATCGCGCTTTCGCTTTCAATCATTTCAATTTTCTTCAGCTTTTTCACCGCATTCTTGCCACTGGCAGTTTATTCTATTGCAACTTTGTGCGCGGCAGCAGCTTTCTTCTTCTTGGCATTTGGTTGCGCTTTTGTAGCGCTTGTGATTGAAGCTGTTAAAATGGTTAAAGGTGGATATAAATTTAATGCCACGCTTTTGATTGTTATTTTAGCGCTTATTATTGCAACAGTTGTTGCTCCAATGACTATGAATTTAAACTCTGTTTATTAATAGCCGAAAAACAACCTCAGTTTCTGAGGTTAAAAAAAGCACAGCTTTAGTGTTTACACTAGAGGGCTGTGCTTTTTTTGCTCGCATTGAAGCGAGCGTTTTTCGGCTTTATACAATGACATTGCAAATTCGCTTTGGAACATAGATAAATTTTTTGACATCGCCAGTTACAAAATCTTTAACCTCGTCAAGAGCAAGGGCTTTTATCTCTTCTTCACTCATAGAAGAGGTTACAATAATTTTTCCACGAAGTTTGCCGTTGACTTGAACAGGCACTTCTGTTGTGTCGCTAATGAGCGCTTTTTCATCATATGTTGGCCATTTTTCATAGGACATTGTATTTTTATTCCCCATATTTTGCCAAAGTTCTTCGGTTATAAAAGGGCAGATTGGATTGAGAAGTTTCAAAAATCCTTCAGCATATTCTCTAGGAAAGCTATGCTCTTTTGCAAGCGCATTGACAAAAATCATCATTTGAGAAATAGCGGTGTTGAAGTTTAAAGTTTCATAATCCTCGGTGACTTTTTTAACAGTCTGGTTGTAAACTTGTTTCAAATTGTTATTTTCAAAATCGCCAATTTCTTTTTCTTGATAAATTTTCCAAATCCTATCCAAAAATTTCTTGACGCCTGCCACACCATTGTTATCCCAAGGTTTAGACACTTCAAGAGGCCCCATAAACATTTCGTAAAGGCGCAAAGTGTCGGCTCCATATTTTGCGATGACATCGTTAGGGTCAACGATAAATTCAGGATAGCGTTTGCCCATTTTGATACCATTTGCACCAAGAATCATGCCAGGGTGAACAAGTTTTTGGAAAGGCTCTTTTACAGGCACAACGCCTTCATCGTAAAGAAAATTGTTCCACATTCTCGAATACAAAAGGTGACCAGTTGTATGCTCAGGCCCTCCCACATAAAGATCAACAGGAAGCCAGTGCTCAAGCAGTTTTTTGTTTGCAATCTCTTCTTCATTGTGCGGATCGATATATCTTAAGAAATACCAACTTGAACCAGCAGAGCCAGGCATTGTAGAGGTTTCTCGCTTGCCTTTTTTGCCTTTATAGGTCACATTGACCCAGTTTTCATCTTTTGCTAGCGGACTGCTACCATCTTTGGCTGGCTTATAGTCATCGAGGACTGGCAAAACAAGTGGCAAGTCTGTGTCGTCAAGGGCGGTTGTTGTTCCGTCATTATTATGAACGATTGGAATAGGCTCACCCCAATATCTTTGTCTAGCAAAAATCCACTCATGAAGACGATAGTTGACTTTTTTGCGCGCTTTACCCATTTTGACAAGTTTGGCGGTAATAGCTGTTTTTGCCTCTTCCACTGTCAAACCTGAAAATTCTTCGCTGTTGATAAGGTGGCAACCTTTTCCAAGGTAATCTTGTTTTTCAAACGCACATTTACTCACGTCTCTGCCTTCAATAACTTGAATCATATCAATTTTGTGCGCAATTGCATATTCAAAGTCGCGTTGGTCATGAGATGGAACTGCCATAACAGCACCAGTGCCGTAACTTGCTAGCACAAAATCGCCGATAAACACAGGCACTTTTTTGTTATTTACTGGATTGATAGCGTAAACGCCTTCAAGTTTCACTCCGCTTTTGCCTTTGTTCAGTTCGGTTCGCTCAAGGTCGCTGAGTTTGGCGGTTTCTTTGCGATACTCTTCCACCTCATTCCAGTTTTTGATGCGACCTTTCAGCTGGTCAACCATTTTTGCCTCTGGCGCCATAACCATAAAAGTTATACCATAAATTGTTTCGATGCAGGTGGTAAAGATAGAGAATTTTCCGCCACCTACAAGTTCAAAGTCAACTTCAACACCTTCAGACCTGCCAATCCAATTTTTTTGCATAGTCTTGGTGCTTTCTGGCCAATTGATGCCCTCAAGTCCTTCAATAAGTCGGTCGCCGTATTTGGCAATGTCGATTATCCATTGTTTCATAAATTTTTTAACAACAGGATAGCCACCGCGTTCACTTTTGCCGTCAACAATTTCGTCATTTGCAAGCACGCATCCAAGTTCTTCACAGAAATTGACAGGCATTTCTATAAACTTTGCCAAACCTTTTTGATATAGACGCTTAAAAATCCACTGAGTCCATTTGTAATAGCTTGGCTCGCAAGTGGAAATTTCTCTGTCCCAATCGAAAGAAAGACCAATATTTTTTAGCTGACTTCTGAAATAGTCGATATTTTTCTTTGTAAACTCGTAAGGATGATTGCCAGTGTTTATTGCATACTGCTCAGCTGGCAGACCAAAAGAGTCAAAGCCCATGGGATGCAACACATTATAACCCTGCATTCTTTTCATTCTGCTGACAATGTCAGTGGCTGTATAGCCTTCAGGATGGCCAACATGAAGACCTGCTCCAGAAGGGTATGGGAACATATCAAGTGCATAGAATTTAGGCTTTGAAAAATCCCAAATATCAGTCTTGAAAGTCGCATGGTCCTCCCAATATTTTTTCCATTTTTCTTCAATTTTTTTAAAGTCATATTCTTTCATTTTGGTTCTCCTTAAAATAAAAATAGCAACCACTTTTGGTTGCGCAAGAATTTTTTTAGCACAACCAAAACTTGTGCCACGAACAGGTGGTCACAAAAGTTAAAGTAGCGCTAAATTTTTGCTATATTTCATGTTTTTATAATATCACATAAAGTTTATCTTTGTCAACAAATTTTAAAAGCCAGCAAAAAGACTTTATTTTATGCAAAAAGTAAAATTTTTTTGAAAAAATAGCAAAAAAAGGGCATTTTTGCCCTTTTTCTTAAGATTAGACCAAATCAACTTGTTACGCTAAGTTTTTTTACCACTAAAGTTGCATCACCATTCTCAGGAATAGTGATTGTTGCACCACCAGGCGCGGTTGTGGTTGCAATAGCAAGGTCAATCACATCGTTGGCGGAAAGCGTTACAATCACCGAGTTTGACACGTCCACTACAAAAGTGGCACCTGTTGTTGTTTCAAGTGCAGTTTGTTCAATGGTTGAAGAAGCTATTGGCGTGGTGTTGTTTCTTGCTGTCACATTGAAAGTAAGCTCAGTTGTTGAATTAATTTGAAGGTGATAGCTTATTTCATAATCACCAGCTTGCAAAACAGTTATCGCATTTGAAGCGGTGGTAGTATTGAGCAGTGGCATTTCTGTGTCAAGCTCAACAGGTGTGTAGGTGTCTTGCGTGGTGATTGTCGGTGTCTGCTGAGCTGAGTTATAGAGCCCGCCGTAAGCAGCAAGACCAGCACCGGTTGGACCAGTAGGACCAGTCGGTCCAGTAGGTCCAGTTGCGCCAACAGCGCCTTGAGTTCCAGTAGCGCCTTGAGGTCCTGTTGGGCCAGTAGGACCAGTCGCGCCCTCAGCACCCGTTGCACCGGCAGGACCAGTAGGGCCAGTTGCACCTTCAGCGCCTTGAGTTCCAGTAGCGCCTTGAGGTCCAGTTGGTCCTGTAGGTCCAGTAGCACCAGTCGCGCCAGCTGTTCCAGCTGCACCTTGAGGTCCAGTTGGTCCTGTAGGTCCAGTCGCCCCAGTCGCGCCAGCCGTTCCAGCTGTGCCTTGAGGACCAGTAGGGCCAGTTGCACCTTCAGCGCCTTGAGTTCCAGTTGCGCCTTGAGGTCCAGTTGGTCCTGTAGGTCCAGTAGCACCAGTCGCGCCAGCCGTTCCAGCTGTGCCTTGAGGTCCAGTAGGTCCAGTAGGTCCAGTAGGTCCAGTAGCACCAGTCGCGCCAGCCGTTCCAGCTGTGCCTTGAGGGCCTGTTGGGCCAGTAGGTCCAGTTGCGCCAGTTCCGGCAGGGCCAGTAGGACCGGTTGGACCGGTAGCGCCAAGATCGGAAGAGCGTCGTGTAGGGAAAGAGTGTAGATCTCGGTGGTCGCCGTATC
>CALVUB010000014.1 GCA_944363385.1 uncultured Clostridia bacterium | reverse complement strand
GTCCGCCAATCGCAAGGGGAGCATAAAAGCCTTTATGGCCAGCAAAAGCGAGTAAATTTATGCCATCTTCTTCCATGTTTATATGTTCATGTCCACAACTTTGAGCGCAATCAACCAAATAGAGAAGGTTGTTTTGTTTGCAAAACTCTCCAATATCTTTTATGTTTGCCTTTGCACCATTCACATTTGAAATGTGACTGACGATAATCATTTTGGTGTTTTTTTTAAGTAAAGGTTTGATATCGTCAACAGTTATCCCAATTGGCGAAGATTGAAAGGCGATATCATAGTCGATTACGCCTTCTTTTTTAAGCGCTTCAAGTGGTCTTAAGACCGAGTTATGCTCATTTTCGGTGGCTATAACATGGTCACCTTTGTCTAAACAGCCAAAAATTGCCATGTTAAGCGCAGTGGTGCAGTTTGCGGTGAAGATAACATTTTGAGGAAGACTTAAACCAAAATGCTTGGCTAGTTTTTCTCTTGTCTGTTCAATTTTTAGTGCGCATTTTATGCTTGCCGAGTGTCCGCTTCTGCCTGGATTTGCGCTGTAGTGAATAAGCGCTTCATTAACCGCAGAAATCACATTTTTTGGTTTTACTAGAGTTGTTGCGCTATTGTCTAGATAAATCATTTGTCAACTTTCCTTTTCTTATACAATATAGTGAAATAGGAGAGAAATTTGTTACCTCAAAAGGAAAAGAAAATGATGATTGTTGTTTTTAGCTCGCGAAATGAAACGCTATATTTTGCTCAAGCGCTTAGAAGTCAAGGCTATTATTACCAAATTGTCAATACGCCTAAAGAAGCTGGGCAAGCTTGTGGAATTTCTGTGAAAATTGCAGAAAGTTTGTTTGCTGTTGCTCGTGGAATTTTGGCAAACAGACCTTTTCGCGCTTTTGTCGGCATTTTCAGAATGAGTGGAAGTGGCGCAAGAGTAAGCCTTGAAAGAATTTTGTGATGTTATGAATGAAAAAAGTTAAAGCTCATAAACTAATTTTGTGAAAAGCGGGAAAAAAGAAAGTTTGACCAAAGCTGTGTTTTTGCTTTTATCGCTTGCTTTACTTGTTGTTATGCTGGCTTTTTTTCTGCATTGTTTTTATAACTATTTTTATCCGATGAACTATTGCGAAGAAATTATTGCGCTTGGAGATGAATATAAAATTGAAAGTGCGCTCATTGCCTCTGTTGCAAATGCGGAGAGCGGTTTTGATGAGAAGGCAGTCTCTTCAAAAGGGGCTATGGGCGTTATGCAACTGATGCCTTCAACAGCAAAATGGTTATCGCAAAAACTTGGCGTTGAATTTTCAGAAGAAAAGCTGTTGGAAGGAGAATATAGTTTAACTCTTGGCGCTTACTATCTTGCCTATTTAATGGAAGTCTTTGAAAATAAAGAACTTGCGCTATGTGCCTATAACGCAGGGCCAAGCAAGGTTCATAATTGGCTGGAAGATAAAGCATGTTCTTCAGATGGAAAAACACTTGACAAAATTCCATATAAAGAAACTGAAAATTATTTAAATAAAGTGATGAAAAATTATCGTTATTACAGCAAAAAATATCATTGATTTCACAGCAAATAGGCTATAAAACTTATAAAAACGCAAATATGTCAAAAGTTTGTTTGACATATTCTTTTTTTTATGATAAATTATGAAGGAAGAATTAATTGAAGCATAAAGGAGAAAAAATGGAACAAAATTTGTCGAACGAAGTTGATATTAGACGAGAAAAAATTGCAAAACTTTGGGAAATGGGTGAAATTCCTTACAAAGCAAAATTTGAGAGAACTTGCACAATCAAAGAAGCAAGAGAAAAGGTGGGCGAGCATGTAAAAATTGCTGGTCGCATTATTTTTAAACGTGTTATGGGCAAGTTTGGTTTTATTCAAATTCGTGATATAAACGCAAAAATTCAAGTATCTGTGGGAAGAAATGAACTGAACGAAGAAGATTATGATTTTTATAAAAAGATGATTGATATTGCCGATTTTGTTGGAGTGGAAGGCGAGGTTTATCTGACTCAAACTGGAGAAGTGACTGTGAAATGCGAAAAAATCACTCTTCTTTCAAAAACGCTTAGACCACTGCCTGAAAAATTTCATGGGCTTACTGACACCGAAACAAGATATAGACAGCGCTATCTTGACCTTATCATGAACGAAGAGACAAGAAAAGTGATGCTGACAAGAAGTAAAATTGAGTCATTTATTCGCTCATATCTTGAAAAGAATGGTTTTATTGAAGTTGAAACTCCAGTTTTGCAACGAAATGTCAGCGGTGCAAGCGCGAAACCTTTTTTCACGCATCACAACGCGCTTGATGCTGAATGTAATTTGAGAATTGCAACAGAGACTTGGCTTAAAATGTGCATTGGCGCAGGTTTTGATAGAGTGTTTGAGCTTGGCAAAGATTTTCGAAACGAGGGCATGGACCCATCTCATCTTCAAGAATTTACACAGGTGGAGTGGTATGCCTCATATTGGGATTTTGAAGACAACATAAGATTTTTCAAAAATATGTTGCCAAAACTTTTGAAAGAGTGTTTAGGAACGACAAAAGTTAACTATCAAGGTCAGGAAGTTGAATTTGATTGCGAATGGCCAAGAATTGACTATGTGGCAAAGATGAAAGAGATTTTAGGTTTTGATTTCTTATCTGAAAACGACCTTGACTCTTTCAAAAAGAAGGTAGTTGAAAAAGGGCTGTTTAGTTATGGCGACCTTGAAGAATGCAAAACAATAAGAACACTTATTGACTATATCTACAAACGTCAAATCAGAGCCAAGATTGTCAATCCAACAATTTTGTATAACTATCCAGCAGTGCTTATCCCGCTTGCAAGAAGAAATGACAAAGATAAGCGAATTATTGATGTTTTTCAAGTTGTTGCGGGTGGAGCTGAACTAGTTAAAGCTTATTCTGAGCTTGTTGACCCAATCTTGCAAAGAAAAACGCTTGAAGAGCAATTGGAAGAAAAAGCACAAGGCGATGACGAGACCATGGATGTTGATGAAGACTTTTTGCTTGCTATGGAGCATGGAATGCCTCCAATTTCAGGACTTGGATTTGGTATTGACAGATTTGTGCAATTTATCTTTGACCTTCCAAACATTCGTGATACAATTTTGTTCCCGCTTATGAAATAATTTTAAGCGTTCTAACTTAAACGGAGCTAAAATGGATAAAACAAGGCAAATTTTAAGCGGACTTGACAAACTTTTTGCAAGTCCAAAATGTGAGCTGAATTATAAAAATGCTTATGAACTTTTGGTGGCGGTCATTTTGTCTGCTCAATGCACAGACAAACGCGTTAATATGGTGGTGCAAGAATTATTTAAACAATATAACACACCTGAGAGCATGCTGACTTTGTCTCAAGAAGAACTTGAAGAGAAAATTCACTCTTGCGGATTTTACCATAATAAAGCAAAGAATATTTTATCTATGAGCAAGGATTTGATTGAACGCTTTGGCGGAGAAGTTCCTTCTAGTGCGGAAGATTTGCAATCGCTTGCAGGGGTGGGGCGAAAAACTGCTAATGTTGTGATAGGTGAATATTTTAAAGGGCAGGCAATTGCGGTTGACACTCATGTGCTTAGGGTTTCAAACAGGCTTGGACTTGTTAAAACTGACAATCCTTTAAAGTGTGAACAGGCTTTGAATAAACTGTTTAATAAAAAAGATTGGTCAAAGTTGCATCTTCAACTTGTGCTGTTTGGCAGATATATTTGCAAAAGCCAAAAACCTGAGTGCGAGAGATGTCCGTTTTATAATATTTGTGTAAGCAAAGATAAGAAAAGACTTTTAAATTTTGCAGACCAGCACAAAATATAGTATTATGCAACGCATAATAGCCTCAAGATATTGAATTTTAATAAAGTCAATAATAAATGTTATCAATAAATAAAAGAGGAAGATATGTTTCTTGATAGAGTGAAAATTTCAATAAAGGCAGGAAATGGTGGAAAAGGTTCGACCTCTTTTTTGCGCAATGCAATGACTGCGTTTGGTGGACCAGACGGTGGAGAAGGTGGAAAAGGTGGAGATATTGTTTTTCAGGCTACTTCAAATTTAAACACTCTCTACAACTTTCAGTTTAAAAAGAAATTTGTGGCAGAAAATGGTGAAGATGGTGCAAAAAAATTACAAACGGGCGCAAATGGAAAGGATGAGATTATTCTTGTGCCTTGTGGAACAGTGCTTATTGACCCTCAGTCAAACAAAATTATAGCCGACCTAAATGAAGACGGTATGAGGTTTGTTGCACTTAAAGGAGGGAAAGGTGGGCATGGCAATGCATATTATAAGTCTTCTGTAAATCAAGCACCGCACTATTCTCAAATGGGAGAGTCTACTTCTCAAAGAGAGATTATTTTGGAGCTTAAAACAATTGCCGATGTTGGACTTGTGGGTTTTCCAAATGCTGGAAAATCTACACTGTTGTCTTGCATATCAAATGCAAATCCAAAAATTGCAAACTATCCTTTTACAACCCTTTATCCAAACCTTGGTGTTTGTGCGGTTAAAGGACAAACCTTTGTTGTTGCAGACATTCCAGGGCTTATTGAAGGGGCAAGCGAAGGTCAGGGCTTAGGACACTATTTTTTAAAGCATGTTGAAAGAGTAAGGCTTATTTTACACCTTGTTGACATCTCGCAAAGTGACGGACGCGATTTTATTGAAGACTTTAAGATTATAAACAACGAACTTTCATCTTATAGTCAAGAGCTTGGAAAAACGCCACAAATTGTTGTTCTTTCAAAGGTTGACCTTCTAGATGAGAAGACTTTAAAAGAAAGAGAAGAGCGTTTTAAAAAAGAAATTGGACAGGAATATATTAAAATTTCAGGTGCGACAATGCAAGGTATTGAAGAGCTGAAAAACCGCACTCTTCAAAAGTTGTCAACTCTTCCAAAAAAGAAGGCGATTGAAGTGGAAGAAGTTGAATTTGACAAACGAGACATCGCGTCAATAAAAATTTCACGCCTTGATAATGGCACTTTTGTGGTTGAAGGTGGGCGAATTGACAACTTTATTCGCGGGGTCGTGCTTTCAGACAATCGCTCGTTTGCATATTTTCAAAATAGGCTTAAAGAAATGGGGATAATAGATATGCTTAAAGAGCGAGGGCTAAAAAATGGCGATAGCGTTCAAATCAAAGACATCGTTTTTGAATATAGCGAATAGTCTTTTTCTAGCTAAATTTTCAATTAAAAAAAATAATCAAACATTAAAATATGTTTAATAATAAAGGAAAGAAAAATATGGAAAACATAACCACAAAACAGCGCGCTATTCTAAGAGGACTTGCAAATGCGCTTGACCCTGTGATGCAAATCGGCAAAGAGGGGCTTTCGCAAAATTCTTTTGATGCAATAGATGCGCTTTTAGAGGCTCGAGAACTTATCAAAATCAAAGTGCTTAAAAATTGTCCTCTTCAGCCTAAAGAAGTGATGAAAGAAATTTGCTCAAAACTTTCTGCCCAAGCTGTGCAAGTGATTGGCTCGATAATTGTTGTTTATCGCTTTAGCACAAAAAAAGATTTCAAACACATAGAACTGATTTAAACAATTAAAATTTAGCAAAAATCCAGTTGTTATATCTAGTTTTTTGTTGGTTGTAAATAAAAGTGGGTCAAAACTTGAAAAATTAAAGCTACAAAATTTGCTTTGTTATTTTTTTGCTTTTTGGATTGCGGATAAGGCATATGAGAGCAAAAACAAGAAGAATGGTTGCCACGATTGAATAGTAAAGGTTTTGTCTGAAAAGAAAGGTTATTAATAGCAAAACCAAGGCAGACATAATATAGCCTTTTGTTCTTGCTCGGTCAAAAGAATAATCGAAAATTTCTTTAAATCTTCCTCTTTTGCTTTTTGTTTGTCTTTTTTCAAATTCAGGGTAAAAATCATATTCTTTGAACAGATATTCATATGTTGCGTATTGGTCTAAAAGTAAAATATCGGCGTTTAAAGTCAAGGCAAAATTTTCCGCTTCTTTTGACACCTCTTTTGCCAAGATAACAATTTTGTCGGCCTTTACTTTTTTTGCTTGAAAACAGATGGATAAAAGTTCGTCAATCTCAAACGGTTTCATCTTTAAAAAAGGGTATAAAAGAATTGTTCCATTTTCATTTTTAACTAATGTAAAAATCCGTCTTTTACTGGCATTTTTATGTCTTGATGAGACAAGCGAATAGAAAAATTGATAGTCTTTATTTTTTATCAAACTTTCAAACATGCCTTCAGCTTCTTGACGCTCTTTACTCTTCAAATTTGCTAAATTTTTGCGACTTTTGCTTGTTATATAGAGGACTAACAGCAAGATGGTTGCCAAAAGAACGGAAAGTAGAAACGCCATAATTTTTGAAGCCATGTAATAGCGAAGCCAAATAAAGAATATCATAAAAATAACAGAGAATTTTATTAAAACTTTTAAAATAGACAATAGAATATTCATAAAAAATTTATTGACAAAAATTTTAAAATTAGACAAAAAATTTGACAAACGGCTTTTTGTGTTATATTATTATTCAAAAAGAGGTGGCTTGTGGAAGACTTAATTGATAATGTAAGACAATATCTTATTGACCAAAAGTGTAAGGATTTAGCAATTTTTAAAACATCAATTTGCGGAAAAATTGCTTCGGTGATTTTGGTCAGTGTTGCAAATAACATCGAAAACAAAAAGCTTGCCGACAAGATTATGAAAGACTTTTCTTTCGACTCTATCCCTGAAGGTTACAACAAGGGAGAGTGGATTGTTTTTGATTTCGACGAGATTATTATCAATTCTTTTATTCCTTCTGTTCGTGAAAAGTTTAATCTTGAAAAACTTTGGCAAAAAGAAAAGGTGGAAAATATTTTAAAAGAACCATCAGCCATGAAAAAACGCGCAAAATCTTCAAAAAAGTGATTAAAATTTTAGTCAAAAGGCGTAAAACCTTTTGATTTTTTTTATAATTGTGTTAAACTTATCTCAAAGGCGGGGTGATGATAAAAATTTGTTTTGTTTGCACGGGCAATACTTGTCGCTCAATTATGGCAGAGCGTATTGCTAAAAAGCTTTTAAAAAGCGAAAACTTATCTGGCATAAAGGTTCTCTCGCGCGGACTTAGAGCAAATGGCGACAATATTTCAGAAAACGCAAAGCTTGTTTTGAAAAAACATCATGCATCTTCTGCCAATCGCAAAAGTGTAAAACTTGGAAAAATTGACAAAAATACGTTATATGTTGTTATGAGCAATTTTACAAAAATGACTTTTGATTCGCCAAAAGTTTTAAGTTTTGAAGATTTGATTGGCAGATCAATTGCTGACCCTTTTGGACAAAGCGAAGAAATTTATGAACAAACTTATAAAGATTTGGAAGAAGGAGTCAAAAAACTTATTCAAAATATAAATTTGTGGAGAGGAAAATGATTATTTTAGCAAGTGACCATGCAGGTTATCTTTTAAAAGAAGAAATTAAAAAATTTTTTAACAAGGAAAACATCATCGCAATTGACGTGGGCTGTTATTCGCGCGACCAAGTTGATGATTATCCTGATTTTGCCAAGGCTGGAAATGTTAAGGTTTTGGAAGACTCTCGCAATGTGGGCATATATATTTGTGGCTCTGGTATCGGTATGTCTATGGTAGCAAATCGCAATCCTAAAATTCGAGCAGCTTTGTGCAGAAATGAAAATGACGCTTTGCTTGCACGCGCACATAATGATGCAAATGTGCTTTGTCTGGGCGCAAGAATAACCAAGTATAAAAAAGCTATCAAAATTATAAAGGTTTTCTTGACAACAGATTTTGAAGGCGGAAGACATGCTCGTAGAGTGAAAAAGATGAGCTAGGGGGCGAAAATGATAAATGTTGTTATTCCTATCACAAACTTTGATAAGTCTTATGACGAAATGCTTGTAGAGCTTTCTCTTTATGATGAACTTAATGTATTGGTAGGCGTTTGTGAAAACTATCAAGGCAAAATGTTTAATGATAATTTTAAAACAGTTGTTTTCCAAAATGGAACAAACAAAGAGCAGATGATAAACAGCCTTTCTATGCTGGTTTTAGCTGGCAAAATTTTGATTTTGAGAAGGGCGCTTGGACGAAAAGATTTGCAAAAGTTTATCTCTAGCAATGAGCCTATTGTGCTTGGAGCGAAAAAAAAGAGGAACAAAGTTGCTTCATTTTTTGTGGGAATTTGGCATAAGTTTATCAAGCTTATTTTTGGAGTTGGCTTTTTTGAAGGTGACAGTAGTACGATAATGTTTGATGAAGATATGTCAGAAGTGTTGTTACAGGCTGGAAATATAAGTTATAACAGCAGGGTAAATCGTTTTAGAGGAATAAGAGAAAAAACAGTTGATGTTATTGAAGGCAAGGTTGACCCTTATCCTGTTGATAAAAAACAAGCTATTATTTATTCTTGTATATCGGCAGGACTTGTGGCGGTGGCAACTTTAGTGACTGTTCTTTTGTGTTTGTTTGTCAATATTTCATTTATCATTGGTCTACTCATTGCCTGTGTTGATATAATTTGTGTCTTTATGGCAGGAATTTTTATAATGATGTTATTTTTTAATAGAAGAGTGGGAAAAAGATTTGTGGGAGAAGGCGAAATTGTTGCCAGCAACATTTCAAAGGAATGAGTTTTGTTCTGTGGAGCGCGAAAGTGCGCTTTTTGAAAAAAAGCGCCAAAAACGAGCGCGCATGAGCAAAAACATAAAAATTTCTTTTCTTTGGACGCGCTCGTTTTCTTGCCTGAAAGGCAAAACTTTCGCGCTAGAAAAATTTAACTTAACATAAAAACAAAAAGGGGGTAAACATGAAAAAAGTAAGAATTGCAATTAATGGGTTTGGACGAATTGGTCGTTTGGTGTTGAGAGCAAGCACAAACAGAGAAGATGTTGAGGTTGTTGCTATAAACGACCCATTTGTGGATGCAGAATATGGCAAATACCTATTTATGCATGATTCAATACATGGACAATTTGCTTGTGACTGCAAAGTTTCAAAAAACAACCTTATTGTAAACGGAGCGCAGATTGCTTTTTATAATGAAAAAGAGCCAAGTCTTATTCCATGGAAAAATCATAATGTTGATGTGGTGATAGAAGCAAGTGGCAAGTTTACAAAATATGAGGATGCCGTCAAACATGTCGAGGCTGGCGCTAAAAAAGTTGTAGTTTCAGCTCCTGGCAAAGAGATGCCAATGTTTGTTATGGGCGTAAACCATAAAGAATATAAAAAGAATATGCTGGTAGTTTCAAACGCTTCTTGCACAACAAATTGTCTTGCGCCTCTTGCAAAAGTTATTGATGATGAATTTGGAATTGAATGGGGGCTTATGTCAACCGTTCACTCAACAACGGCAACACAACTTACAGTTGACGGCCCTTCTAAGAAAGATTGGAGGGGAGGAAGAGCAGCGTCATACAATATTATTCCATCTTCAACAGGGGCTGCCAAGGCAGTTGGAGAGGTTATACCATCTCTGAAAGGCAAGTTAACGGGCAACAGTTATCGCGTTCCAACACTTGATGTTTCCATTGTTGACCTTACTTGCCAGCTTAAAAAACCTGCCACCATGGAAGACATAGTTAAGGCTATCACAAAAGCTTCAAAAAAAGAGATGAAGGGAATAATTGCTCTTACCAATGAGCCTGTTGTTTCCTCTGACTTTATTGGAGATGCACGCACTTGCATTTTTGATGAGAGCGCTTCAATCATTTTAAATCCTCATGCAGTAAAGTTGCTTGCTTGGTATGATAATGAATGGGGATATTCAAACAAAACTATAGACCTTTGTGTGCATATTTCAAAATAGGAGACAAAATGGAAAACCAGCAAAAACCTAACAAGAAAGAAAAATTATCTTTCAATCAAGTTTTATCATTTATCGCTTTTATTGGTATCGGTGCAATAGCGATAGCTCTTATTTTTACGCTTGTTTTTGAGAATAATGTTACAGTAAGTTATGTTTTTAGAACTATTGGAGATGTAATTGCCTATCTTATTGCAATCTTTCTTGCCTTCTTTTGGGTTAAAACTCATCCACATAAGGCATGGCTTGTTTGTTATGTGATTTTTGTGGTTACAATTGTGGTTTTATACATTTTGACGGTGATCTGATATGTTAAATTTTATTATAACAGCTGTTGCGGTGGCGCTGATAGTTACCTTTGGTCTTTTGAATTCGGTTTGGGTAGGATTTTCTTACTTTGCCATATTTTTCTTTGCTTCTATTTGCATTTATTGGCTTTATGTTTTGATTTCTTCTTACATATATCAATATAAGAACAAGCTTGAAGAAAAATATCAACTTTATTGTGCAAGTCTTGTTAATAATTCATCGGTAACAATGGAAGAAATTGCCAAGAACAATGAAGTTTATGTTAAGCAATTTAAAAAGACTCTTCGCAGAGAGAAAGCCATCGAAATTTGCAAAATGCTTGTTGTTATAGGTCTACTTATAAGTATTGTTAGTTTATTTTTTACTGGCGATTTATTTTAAAAAAATTCGACAGAAAGAGAGGGCAACCTTTCTTTTTTGATTAAATTTAGTTGCTTAAAAAAAATAATTGTGCTAAAATTATTGAGCAAAAGGAGAAAATTATGTATACTTACGAAAAAAAAGACAAACAAGGAATTTTAAAAATCAAAATTTCCAAAGAAAATTGGGAAAAAGCAGTAAATGAAGTTTACGAAAAAACTAAAGGCAAGTTTACTGTTCAGGGCTTTAGAAAAGGCAAAGCGCCAAAAAAAGTTATTGAGCAAACTTACGGCGACACCGTCTTTTTTGATGATGCTTTTGAAAATGTTATAAATGAAGAATACAACAAGTTTTTGACTGAAAACAAAGAAGTTGTTCCAGCTGGCTATCCTAATGTTAAAATGGACTCTTTTACAGTGGACAAAGGCATTGAAGCCACACTTACTTTCGACCTTATGCCAGAGGTGAAACTTGGCAATTTTGAGGGGCTTAAAAGCAAGAAAAAAGTTGTAAAAATTTCTGATGCGCAAATTGATGCTGAAATTGAAAGAGAACGCGAAAAACATGCTCGTTTTGTGGAAGAAGACAAAGTTTGCGAAAATGGTGACTTTGCAACAATTGATTTCTCAGGTTCGGTTGATGGCGTCAAATTCGATGGAGGAACAGCAGAAGATTATCGCCTTGAGCTTGGTTCTCACACCTTTATCGAAGGTTTTGAAGAGCAAGTTGTTGGCATGAAAAAGGGAGAAAGCAAAGATATCAATGTAAAATTCCCTGACAACTATGGCGCTGAAAACTTAAGTGGAAAAGACGCTGTTTTTGCTGTGACAGTGAAAAAGGTTGAGAAAAAAGTTCTTCCAGAGGTCAACGACAAATTTGTTTCTGACACAACAGAATTTGAAACTTTGGAAGAATACAAAAAATCTATCAAAGAAGGTCTTACCAAAGCTGAAGAAGACAAGGCTGAGCGTGACTATGAAGTTGCTCTTATCGATGAGGTTGTTGACAGATGTTCGCTTGAGCTTCCTGCCTCAATGGTTGACCACGAGGTTGAGCATATGGTGGAGGATTTTGAGCATAGACTTTCTCATCAAGGCTTGAAGATGACAGATTATCTTGCTTATATTGGCAAAACTCTTGAAGAGTTTAAAAAAGAGCGCAGAGATGACGCTGAAAAAAATGTGAAGACCAGACTTGTGCTTCAAAAGATTATCAGCAAAAACAATATTGTGGCAACAAGTGAAGAACTTGACGCAAAAATTGCAGAGTATGCTAAGCATTATGGCATCGAACTTGATGAACTTAAGAAAAATCTTTCACCAAATGACTTTGCATATTTTGAAAACGACATAGTTATGACAAAATTATTGGATTTTATCAAATCTAAAAACAAATAATTTGGCAATAAATAAAATATGATATTTGCAAAGGCAGAAAAAGGCTGAAGCCAAAAATTTCTGCCTTGTATAAATTTTTATTCTTTAGGGAGGATATATTATGTTGATACCTATGGTTATAGACCAAACAGGAAATGGCGAAAGGTCGTATGACATCTATTCGCGCCTGCTTGAAGACCGCATTATTTTCTTGAATGGTGAAATTACTGACGATGTGGCAAACATTGTGGTCGCACAACTTATATACCTTGAAGGCAAAAACCCAAACAAAGATATTTTCATATATATAAACAGCCCAGGAGGGTCGGTTTCGGCAGGGCTTGCCATCTATGACACCATGAATTATATCAAGTGCGATGTCTCAACCATTTGTGTGGGTAGGGCGGCTTCTATGGGAGCTTTCTTGCTTGCTGGCGGAACAAAAGGCAAACGCTTTGCTCTTCCAAACAGCGAAATTATGATTCACCAACCTCTTGGAGGAGCGCAAGGTCAAGTTAGTGACATTCAAATTCAAGCAAATCACATTCAATACATCAAAGAACGCATGAATAAAATGCTTAGCGAAAACACAGGAAAGCCTTTGGAAATCGTGGAAAAAGACACCGATAGAGACAATTATATGACGGCTGAGGAAGCAAAAGATTATGGTCTGATTGATGAAATTTTCCAGACAAGAAAAATTAAAAAGTAAGGAGCTTTATGGAACAAAATCAATATAAATGTACTTTTTGCGGAAAGGGTCAAAAAGAAGCTAAAAAACTTATTGCTTCTCCAAATGGTGACGCATTTATTTGTGACGAATGCGTGCTGATTTGCAAGGATATTATTGCAGAGCTTAGCAAGAAGTCTTCCTTTGAGAAGATAGACCTTCCAACGCCGATTGAAATTAAAAATGCGCTAGATGATTATATTGTCGGGCAAGATGAGGCGAAAAAGGTTTTGGCAGTCGCTGTATATAACCATTATAAAAGACTCAACTACAACTTTTCAAAAGACGATAAACATGAAGT
>CALVUB010000013.1 GCA_944363385.1 uncultured Clostridia bacterium | reverse complement strand
GTGCTGTCAAAAAAGATGTTCTCCCAGATCCAATTTATAAGAGCAAAGTTGTTACAAAACTTGTAAATCAGGTTATGGAATCTGGAAAGAAAGGTCTTGCTCAAAGAATTGTTTATGGAGCTTTTGACACAATAAAAGAAAAACTTGAACAAGAACCACTTGATGTGTTCTTAACTGCACTTGAAAATGTAAAACCAGTGCTTGAAACAAAATCTAGAAGAGTGGGAGGCGCAACTTACCAAGTGCCAATGGAAATCAGACCAGAGCGCAGACAAACTCTTGCTATCAGATGGATTGTTGCTTTCGCAAGAAAGAGAACAGGTGAAAGAGGAATGCAAGCAAAACTTGCAGGCGAGATTATGGACGCTTTCAATTCGACTGGCGGAGCAATCAAAAAGCGTGACGAAATGCACAGAATGGCTGAGGCCAACAGGGCATTTGCTCACTTTAAGTGGTAAGATTTTAAGTATAATAATTTGTAAAGAACTAATGAAATAAGATTTGCTGAGAAATCGTTAAAGCGACTATAACTTTCGCTTAAAAGTTATAAAATCTAAAAGGAGAACAATTATGGCAAACAATCTAGAACTTACTAGAAATGTCGGCATTATGGCTCACATTGATGCTGGGAAAACCACAACAACTGAGCGTATTTTGTATTACACCGGCAAAAGTCACAAGATTGGCGAAGTTCACGATGGCGCTGCAACCATGGACTGGATGGCTCAAGAACAAGAGCGTGGCATCACAATCACTTCAGCCTGCACAACTTGTTCTTGGAAAGGTCATAAAATCAATATAATCGACACTCCAGGACACGTTGACTTTACAGTTGAAGTTGAGCGTTCACTCAAAGTGCTTGACGGCTCTGTGCTTGTGCTTTCTGCTCGTGATAAAGTTCAACCTCAAACCGAGACTGTTTGGCGTCAAGCTACAAAATATAAAGTGCCAACTATTATATATGTAAACAAAATGGACAGAGATGCAGCCGATTTCTTTGGTTGTGTTGAGTCTATTCAAAGAAGACTTAAAACAAACCCATTGCCAATCCAAATGCCAATTGGTGAGGCTGATACCTTCTCAGGTATTATCGACCTGCTTACAATGAAGGCTGAGATTTATAAAGACGATATGGGAACTCAAATTGAAATTGTTGACATCCCTGCAGAGCTTAAAGATAGAGCGCAACAAGAACATGACAAAATGATTGAAAAAATTGTTGAAACTGATGACGCTCTTCTTGAAAGATACTTTGAAGGCGAAGAAATTTCAATTGAGGAACTTAAAAAAGCTATCAGAAAAGCAACAATTGCAAAAACTTTAACACCAGTTCTTTGTGGGTCGTCTTACAAAAACAAAGGCGTTCAAATGCTTCTTGATGCAATGGTTGAATATTTGCCAAGCCCTCTTGACATTGAAAACATAAAGGGTATCAATCCAGACACTGGCAAAGAAGAAGATAGAGCACCTGATGAAAATGCTCCACTTGCTGGACTTGCCTTCAAAATTATGACCGACCCTTATGTTGGTGGTCTTACTTTCTTCCGCGTTTACAGTGGAAAACTTACCGCAGGCTCTTATGTTTACAACTCAAACACAGGAAAAACTGAAAGAGTTGGAAGACTTATCAGAATGCACGCAAACAACAGACAGGAAATCACCGAAGTTTCAGCTGGTGATATTGCTGCTATTGTTGGACTTAAAGATACTATCACAGGTCACACTCTCTGTGATGAAAAGCATCCAATCCAACTTGAAAGCATGGAATTTCCAGAACCTGTTATTCAACTTGCCATTGAGCCTAAAACAAAAGACATGCAAGAAAAAATGGCTCTCGCTCTTGCAAAACTTTCTCGTGAAGATCCTTCGTTTAGAGTTGCAACCAATCAAGAAACTGGTCAAACTTTGATCGCTGGTATGGGCGAACTTCACCTTGAAATCATTGTCGACAGACTTCTTAGAGAGTTTAAAGTTGAAGCTACTGTTGGTAAACCACAAGTTAGCTATCGTGAAGCTATCAAGAAAGCTGTTAGGGCTGAAGGAAAATTCATCAGGCAGTCTGGTGGTAAAGGTCAATATGGTCACTGTATCATTGAAATGGAGCCTCTCGCTCCTGGTGAGGGCTATCAGTTTGTGGATAAAACTGTTGGCGGATCTGTTCCTAAAGAATATATCCAACCAATCAACAACGGTATCAATGAAGCCAGAATGAATGGTGTGCTTGCTGGTTATGAAACAGTTGACTTTAAGGTTACTTTGGTGGATGGTTCTTATCACGAAGTTGACTCTTCTGAAATGGCCTTCAAGATTGCAGGATCTATGGCTTTCCAAGAAGGCGCAAGAAATGCAGACCCAGTGCTTCTTGAACCTATCATGAAGGTTTCTGTTGAAGTGCCTGATGAATATCTTGGAACTGTTATGGGCAACCTTACTTCAAGAAGAGGTATGCTTACTGGGACAGAATCTTCTGCTGGCATTCAAATTGTCAATGCAGAAGTGCCTCTTGCTGAGATGTTTGGTTATGCAACCGACCTTCGTTCTCAAACTCAGGGCAGAGGAAATTATGTTATGGAACCTCTTAAATATCAAGAAGTTCCAAAATCTATTGCTCAAAACATTATAGGTGAGAGAGCAAAAAGCAAACAATAAACATTTGCATCCCGAATGCAAAGTTTATAAAAAATTGATAAAAATTTTAAAAAAGTTGAAAAATCATTTTGCTTTTGCAAAAAAATATGTTATTATATCGTAGTAAAACAAAAAAAGGAGATTTTTTAAAATGGCTATTGGTGTTTATGAAAGAAAAAAACCACATGTAAACGTTGGAACTATTGGTCACGTTGACCACGGCAAAACAACTCTTACTGCTGCAATCACAATGTATTCAGCTGCTAAGGGCTTTGCTCAAAAAATGAGATATGATGAAATCGATAAAGCCCCAGAAGAAAAGGCTAGAGGTATCACTATCAACACAGCTCATGTTGAGTATGAAACTGACAAACGTCACTATGCTCACGTTGACTGCCCAGGACACGCTGACTATGTTAAAAACATGATCACAGGTGCTGCTCAAATGGACGGCGCTATCCTTGTTGTTGCTGCAACAGATGGTCCTATGCCTCAAACAAGAGAGCATATCCTTCTTGCTAGACAGGTAGGTGTTCCTTACATCGTTGTATTTATGAACAAAACTGATCAAGTTGACGATCCAGAACTTCTTGAACTTGTTGAAATGGAAATTCGTGACCTTCTTACTGAATACGGATTCCCAGGAGACAAAACTCCAATCATCAAAGGTTCTGCTTTGAAAGCTTTGGAAGCTGCTCAAGCTGGAAATGTTTCTGACCCATCTTGCGCTTGCATTCAAGAACTTCTTGACGCTCTTGATTCTTACATTCCTGAGCCACAAAGAGAAACTGACAAACCTTTCCTTATGCCTGTTGAAGACGTTTTCACAATCACTGGTCGTGGAACTGTTGCAACTGGTAGAGTTGAAAGAGGCTCTGTAAAAATTGGTGACACTGTTGAAATCGTTGGACTTGGCGCTTCAAAACAAACTGTTGTAACAGGCGTTGAAATGTTCCACAAGTCTCTTGATGCAGCTATCGCTGGTGACAACGCAGGTCTTCTTCTTCGTGGAATTCAAAGAACAGACATTGAAAGAGGTCAAGTTCTTTGCAAACCAGGTTCAATTCACCCACACACAAAATTCACTGCTGAAGTTTATGTTCTTAAGAAAGAAGAAGGTGGCCGTCACACTCCATTCTTCAATGGTTATAGACCACAATTCTATTTCAGAACAACTGACATCACTGGTGTTATCGAACTTGAAAAGGGTGTTGAAATGGTTATGCCTGGCGACCATGTTAAAATGACTATCACTCTTATCAATCCTATCGCTATTGAGCAAGGACTTCGTTTCGCTATCCGTGAAGGTGGCAGAACGGTTGGTTCTGGTGTTGTTTCTTCAATTATTGAATAATCAACTTTTAAATCAAAAAATGGCTGAAATTTCAGTCATTTTTTTGTTGGGTGATTTTTAGGTCTTATAAAAGCCTAACTTCGCATGCAAAAGTGAATTTATAGATAGATAGTTGCTTAACTCCAACCTATGATATTGTCTCTTTTGTTTCCATAGTTAGCAAATTGTTTTACAAACAAAGTGACAAAGGCATCGCAGAGGTTTTACTCTAAGCCTTATCTTTCTTTTTTGTCAAATTTTTTGTTGCAATTGCAAATTTGATGCGAAATTTGTTTTTCAAGTTTAATATTTTTATGATATAATAATTTAAAGGTGAATTATTATGGGATTTATGGGTAAAATTTTTGGTGCTTTGGGCTTTGAAAATGACGAAAAATCAAAAAAGCCTAAAAAAAATACCAAAGCCAGCTTTAAGATAAAACATGGAAAGGTAAAATCACGAGTTGATGAAATTGACGGAGTGCCTGTTTATTATCCAGAAAGTTATCTGCAAGTTAAAGATTTTGCGGAAATTCTGATAAAGGGCAATCCTTGTATTATCTCTGTCGAATATTGTGAAAAAGACCTTGCCGAGAGGATTTTGACTTATTTTGAAGGGGTTTGCTTTGCTCTGTCGGCAACTATGCATGAACTTGAAGCAGAAAAACTTTATCTGTATTTGCCGGAGGGTATGGAAATTGAAGAGTAAATTTTTCAAAAGCTATTTTGTCGCTATCATGGTGGCAATTTTTGTGTTTGTTTTTGATATGCTTACAAAATATCTCTTGATAAGCTCGCTTATCCCAAATGTTGGAGATAGCACCTCTTTTATTGAGGGGTTTATAAATTTTGTGCATGTTCAAAACTTTGGCGCAAGCTGGGGGATTTTTGGAGGTCAAACTTGGCTTCTGATTGTTATCTCTCTAGTGGTAGCGGTTGTTTTGTTATGGTTTTATATCAAAAAAATTAAAAACTCAATCAGCATAAAAGGCATGCAAATCTTGCTCTCGGTCACAATCGGCTTTATCGTTGGTGGCTGTTTGGGCAACTTGTATGACAGACTGGTTTTTGGCTATGTGCGCGATTTTATCAATTTTCAGTTTATTAATTTTCCTGTATTTAATATTGCAGACAGCGCCATTACAATTGGTGTTGTGCTGTTTATTGTCTATTTCATTATCGAATTTGTCAGAGAGGCAAAACTGGAGAAGGCAAAAAAGGAGGCTATGAAGCAACCATCTCAAAAGCCAGACAGTGAGGCTGAAGATGAACGAGTTGATGAGAAAATTGACAAAAATAGTGTTGCCAAGCAAAAAAATGAAGACAAAAACAACAAAATTTAGCGTGAATTTTAATAAGAGAGGCGATTTTGAAGGGTGAATTTATTGTAAACCAAGAAGGAGAAAGGCTTGATGTGCTTTTTAATGCAAATCAACCTGCTTTGTCGCGCTCTCATATAAAAAATCTTATCAATGAAGGCAAAATTTTGCTTAATGGTAAAAAAGTTAAAGCGGGCGAGAAGGTTAAGCTTGGTCAAAAAGTGACTTTCGAGTTTGAACAACCCAAACCTCTTGAAGCGGAGGCTGAAAAAATTGACTTTGAAATTGTTTATGAAGACACTGACCTGATTGTGGTAAACAAACCACAAGGCTTGGTGGTGCATCCTTGTTCTTCCACAAAAAGCGGAACTCTCGTCAATGGACTGCTTGACAGAGTGAAAGACCTTAGCGGTATCAATGGCGTTCTCAGACCCGGCATTGTGCATAGGCTTGATAAAAACACCTCTGGACTTATGGTTGTGGCAAAAAATGATTTGGCGCATGTTTCGCTTGCCGAGCAAATTAAAAATAAAACATGTAAGCGTAAATACATGGCTTTATGTGAAGGAATTTTTAAAGAAAAGGAAGGGCATATTGAAACTTTTTTGGAGCGAAGTCGGTCTGATCGCAAAAAATATGCAGTCTCTTCTTCAGGCAAGAAAGCAATTACAGATTTTAAGGTGCTAAAGGAATTTAAGAACAAAAGTTTGGTGGAATTTTCTCTGCAAACGGGCAGAACTCATCAAATCAGAGTGCATTGCAAATGGCTTGGGCATTCAATTGTTGGCGACAATGTTTACGGAAAGCCAGATAAAAATTTGAAAGGGCAACTTCTGCATTCATATTTTATACAATTTGTTCATCCTCGCACTGGCAAACTTATGCAATTTGAAATTGCTCTGCCAGACTATTTTCAAAATTATATCGAGAAAATAAAATAGTCATAGTCAACAAAAGGCTATGATTTTTTATTTTTCACACAAAAAGTTATCCACAAAAGCGATTTTTAAAAACCTCTCAAAAAAAGTTTTTTACACAAATTTCGCAAAACCCCTTGACAAAATTTCGGGGGGGGGTATAATAGAATTATCATTGATTGAAAGGGAAAAGTTATCCACAAAACTTTTCCACAAAAGGAGGAGAAAATGGAATTTAAAGTGGTAAAAAGAGAATTTGGCGGAATAAGAAAATATTATTTCAAAGGCTCTGACGGCAAAATTTATGGTGAAGGTTATGATAATTGTTATTTTTACAGAGAGAAAATGGGAAGAAAACGACTTACAGTTGTTGAAGGTTTTGCTCTGGTAAGAAAAGGTGACGAGATTACTGGCTACTGGTATTTGGTTGACGTTGACAATGGTTTTAAACTTTATGACATAAATGCACATATGCAATCACTATGCGGAACTGGGGATGTTGCTCCTATATTCGACTGGGTTGCTACAAAACCCTTTTTGGAACACAGAGAGAATTGCTGGTATATAAATATAAAAGAATTGAGAAAAACAGGCTCTTCGCATGATTATAAATATGACGAGTATAGAGAAGGCTTTAATGTTGTTTATGAGAATGGAAAATATTATTTCATAGATGAAGATTTCAAGCTACATGGTGAAGGTTATGATGAGGCATATTTTTTCAGTGGAGGTTTTACTGTAGTAAAAAAAGATGGCAAAGGGTATTATGTAAATCGAGAAGAAATTAAGAAAACAGGCACATCACATCTTTATAAATATAGCGGGTATAGAGAAGGCTTTAATGTTGTATATGAGAATGACCAATATTATTTCATAGATGAAGATTTTAAGCTTCATGGCGAAGGATATGACTATATAGATGATTTCGAAGAAGGTTTTGCTGGAGCAAAGAAAGCTGGCAAATGGTATTTTGTTGACGATAAAGACTTCAAACTACATGGCGAAGGGTATGATGAGGTATATGCTTTCAGCGAAGGTTTTGCTGGAGCAAAGAAAGCTGGCAAATGGTATTTTGTTGACGATAAAGACTTCAAACTACATGGCGAAGGGTATGATAAGGTATATGCTTTCAGCGAAGGTTTTGCTAAAGTAAAAAAAGGTGAGCAAGAATATACGATCAATAAGAATTTTGAGAGAATTAAAAGAAATAATCAAATAATGGAAGATGTTGACTATTTACAAGAGGCTAAAGATAATGTGAAGTCAATCGTTGGCATTCCAGCAATTAGGTTTTCTGATGACTTTGTGAACAAGCTTAAAGCAATTGTTTTGAACTATTATGAAAAAGAAGTTGAAGAAGCAAAGAGTAATAAGGTTGAAGCATTAAGAAGCGAAATGGAGTATATTAAGAAAATTATTGACGAGAAGAAAGAGCAATATTCGGAAAAAGTAGCCGACCCTAATTATCAAAGTTTGCTAAAACAAGCACAGTCGCTTTTTGAAAAATCTGAAGAAAAATCAGAAGAAAAACCTGAAGAAAATCTTGATGAAGAGCAAAGTGATTAGAACGAATAAAAAAATCCACAAAATTGTGGATTTTTTTACTTTGTCTTGTAAAAACATTTATCGAAAACATTTTACTGCAAAGGCAAAGGTTTACTTTTGTGATTGAAAGCATAGTCAAAAATTTCAATCTTGTGGTGCTTGAAATTCTGTGATGCCAACACGGCGCTTCTTTCTTTCAATTTCAATAAGAGATGAAAGAAGGTCTCTGACTTTATATGGATTTTTGATGTGCATAAGCCCAAACTCAGGCATTTCAGAGTCGTTACTGTCGATATGAACTGAGCCTGTTCCAACAATTTTGTCCATAAGTGATGCATGCAAACGAAGGTCAAAGCAACGATAAACATTTACTTCATCAATAATTGAAGACAAAAGCCCTTTATCTCTAAAGATTTTTATCCATTCATTGTCTTTTTTTACTAAATAATATCTTGTAAAAGAAAGTGGCATGCCTAAAAAGCGTTTTCTATCGTGCCAAATTACTTCGCAATCTTCGTCAAATTTCATATTTTCCTCCAAAAATTAATTTCTACCTCTATTTTACAATAAATTGAACAAAATGTAAAGAGATTTTTAAAAAAAATAAAAATGGACTGTCTTTTGTCCATTTTTATCTTTTAGTTACCAAAGGAGCTTTGAAATTGTTGATTTTATGGCTTATTTACCGCAACCATTGCCACAGCCACCACACAAAAGTAAAAGAATTACAAGGGTGCAGGCGTCTATGCCACAGCAATTGTTGTTGCCACAACCGCAAAGGCTTTGTAAAATTATCATCCAAAGAATAAGTGAGCATGGGTCACAGCAGTTTCCACAACCACCGCATCCATTTTGGATTCCGTTAAAGAAATTCATTTGTTCCTCCTAATTTTCTTATGTAATTGAAAGTTTTGCTTTCACATTAACATATTACGCAGGAGTAAAACAAAGTGTGATTTTTAGTCTTTAAAAATTTTTATGTTTTTTTTCGACAAAACAAGTCTTTTTTCTACAGCATAATGCCAACTTTTTTTCGCAAAATATTTTTTGTAATATATGTTTGATTTTGTTGACTTAAACGACAAAATATTATAAAATAACATTGTTACAAAATAAATTGCTTAAAAGGACTTTTACGATGAACAAAAAAAGTATTAAAAACAAAAGTATTTTTAAGGGTGCAGCACTTGGAGTTGCACTTTTAGTGTGTGGCACAACACTACCATTTGGCGCCTTCTCTTCTTTTGGGGAAACTTGGCAACAAGAGCCTTCTTCAGACAGCGGGCAGATTTCTGACAATACCAACAGAATTGAGGTTGACGCAAACACCGTTCCAACTACAGTCGAAAAGGGCGGAGAATTTACTATTCCTCAAGGACATTATTTTGGCAAAAGCTCAACTGCTCACATTATCGGCTCAGAAGTGTTAGGATCAATCGAAGAGTCAAAGGTTGTGGCTTATTATGCAGCTGATAATTCAATTGTCTATGACTCAAGCGATGAAAAATATCAAGGAGTGAAAACTTTTGGCGCAGACCGCTTAGGTCGATACATTATCGAATATTCTGTTTTAGACGACGGCAAATATTATTCTTATCAACTTGAGCTTCGTTGTGTTACAAGCGAGGTTTCTTTTGAATTTGATTCAAATGATACAAAAATGGTGCCTTCTGTTTATGACCTTTCTATTGCAAATGAAAAAGATATTCTTATTCCAGTTCCAACTGTCAGCAATGCGCAAGAAAAGGAGATTACTGACCTTGAAATTGTGATTGACGCCGAAGAGGCTTTGGGCGAAGATTATCTTCTTATCACTCTTGACCAAGCTTATTCTGAAGATGTCAAGATTGCTAGAAATTCTGACGGAGATTACTATATTAAAGGTTCTTCACTTACAGGAGCAAATGGATATAGTTTTGATATTGTTTACAAATACTATCAAAATGGTGTTCAAATTTCTTCAACAAAAAAATCTTTCACAGTAAACAAAAGCTATTACACTGACACAAACGACAAAGCTGGCTATAACTTGAAGATTGAGCTTGATTCATCTCGCCCTTCTTCAGCTACTGTTGGTGTTGAAAAAGCACTTCCAGGACTTATCGCCACAACTTCTTCTACAGACAAACCTGCAGATGAAGCTGTTTCAATTTCTTATTCAATCAAGGTTGACAGAAGAGTAAATGGCGTTTGGAAACCTGTTGAAAACACTCTTGATGAAGATAACAACTTCAAAGCGCCTGAACCTGGTGACTATCGATTTGTCTACACTGCAACCGACTTTTATGGACACACTGCGACAACAGAATTTACAATCGTTGATGTTGCTGACACACTTGAAGCTACACCTTATATCTATGATGCTGGCAATAAGGATGCTAAAAATAAAGATGGCACATACAAGAGCGCAGAAACTCTTTTAAAATCTAAAACTGTTAACCGCAACATTATTATGTATGCAATTGGTGGAAGTGACAACTATGTTGACGAGGAAGAGTTAACCTTAACTAGAAGAATTAGAACTGCAACAGGTTCACTTCTCTATGAAATTACAACTTATGATGAGTATAACCTTATTTTTAAAGCTGAAAAAGATGGCTCGAAAGGACTTTATAGGTCAATCTATGATGATAACTATCAAATCAGGCGCCAAATGACCTTGGAAGGAATCGTTCTTTCTGGCGATGCTGAAGAAAACGAAACAACAATCAAAAATTGGTTACAAACAAAACATTATCTTATTGTAACTAAAAGCAGAACTGTTGATCCAGTTACCGGCAGTGAATATGGCGCAGAACTAACTGATGAACAACTTCTTGAAAAAGGCTATGCTTATATCACTCCAAACACAACAAATGCAGATTTCTCAGAGCAAACATACAGATTCTGTTATGTTGCAAACGACAATGTTTCAACAAACAGTGCAACAGAAATCCAATTTGAAGTGGAAGTTGTTGAAAATGCTGACGATGCAACCGCACCATCTATTCTTTATTTAACTGAGCTCCAATCTTCTTATCTGGATGACGAAGTCATCACTCTTACTGAGCCAACTGTTTCAGACACAGGTGGCGATGGCAGGGCGGAAATCCACACGGCTTACAGATATCTTGACTCAAAAAGACAGCCAATAACTTCTGAGGGAGACAAACCTATCGGAAGCGAAATTAAATATATTATCAACGAAGCTTCTAAAATTGGTATTTCTTCTAACAAATGGTATATCCAAGCTGACGGAAACAATGTTGTGACTTCTTCTGGTTGGACAATTCTTGAAGGCGAAGACGAATATGAAATCAGACTCGCAAACAAACCACAAGACGCAGCTTATATCGAATTTTTCTCATACGCAATTGATGACCAAGGCAATGTGGGCTTCTATGACAAACAATGCTATGTTTCAAACATTGAAGACACGGTTGCACCTACACTTTATCAAGTGGTTAAATCTGATGAAACTGGCTATGTAAACAACGAAACAATCGTTCTTCCAACACTTTACTATCAAGACAACTTGCCACAATATATGACTGCTGGCGTTGTGGTATACAAGGTTGATGAAGATGACCCTAGCGTTCAAACAATTGTTCACAGCTCAAACATGTCAACTTACTATGATTCTCTCACTGAAAAATTTGTGCTTGAAGCAGGTTCATTTACCGCCTCAACTGGTGGCGACTATCTTGTTGCGGTAACTGTAAGTGATGCAGGCAGACATTCCATCACAACATATTTCTCATACCATGTGACAGCAATTCCTAATGTTGAAGACCCAGAAATCAAAAATATTTTTTCAACAAAGAAAGAAATCGTAATCAACGAGGCTCAAAAACTTCCAGTACCAACACTTTCAGTTTCTGATAGTGAAGGCGTTGGCTATATCGGAATTTCTGACTTTGACAGTGAAAAGACTGCAAGTTATTACACAATTTCAGCTATATATGCAGACAGCAATGATTATGAACTTTCTGAAACAAGTTTCACAGCAAAATCAAGAGGAACTTATAAACTTCGCTATGATGTTTTTGTGATAAGCTATTTAACTGATGAGGAGTATTTTGACAGCACAGGCGCAGCAAATGGCAAACTTTTCATGTCTACAAACTCAAAAGGTGAACAGGTGCTTGCTTACAAGGCAGATGGCACAGAAAAAGTTGGTGATGGCACTGCTACTGCAGGAGAAACTTACTATATTTTTGCTGAAAAAACTGAGGCTGGATATGAACTTAAAATAAACAAAAGCCTACTTGGAATTGGCAAGGAAATGGCAATCGACCAGCTTCCAACTTATGACGGCGAAAATAGAGTTGTTGAATTGCATCATTCGCCTAGCAAGATAATAGAATACACTGCAGGTGATGTTGCTGTAAATCTTTATATGGACGACTCAGACTATGAAACTCGAAAGTTTGCAGATACAAAACAATCTTTAATTGTAAAACCAATTAATGCTGACGTTAAAGGTAATGGAGAGATTGATAAAGATAAGTCAACTGTTTCAATTTCAGTAACAACGGGAAGCTCAACCAGAACAATTGCAACAATAAGCATGAACAATTGGAATTCTGTAAAAGAAAGCGACCTCACTTACGATGAAAAAGGCAACCTTGTTCTTCTTCTCAATACAAACGGAAGATACAAACTCACTTACACCGTTGCCGCTAAAAACATCATAGGTCAACCTGTTGGCTCAACTGCAACCAAAGAGTATGAATTTACTGTAGGCGACCTTATGCCTCCTACTATCAACATTGATAACACAAATAATCAGTTTATCAAATCAACTTACAATGTAGGTGATGTTATTGACATTCAAGTTGACAAAATCACAGTTGAAGATGAAACAACTACAGATAGAGATGACCTTCTTAAAGGGATTGTCATTCAAGTAAAAAACACAAGCACAAACACAACAAAAACGCTTTCAAACACTTCAAGTGTTCCAGGTAATTATGCATACTCTTACAAGATTGAAGAAGAAGGAAAATATACTGTTTCAATTTATGTTAGAGACATTGCTGGAAATGCAAGCGAGACAAAAGAATACTCCTTTACTGTTGGAGATGACGGAACTTCAACTCCAGTAAATGTTCAAGAAGTTGTTGGACAGGTTTTGATTGGCGTTTCAGTTGCAATCTTGGCTGGCGTTGTAATCTACTTTGTTGTTTCTAAAGTAAAAGAAAACAAATCAAAGAAAAAATAATAAAAAAACTCACTTAAGGTGAGTTTTTTTTGGTTTTGTAAAAGGTATTTTAAGTCAGGGTGTGAAATGCGAAATTTTGATTTTGTTTTTGTAAGTTTAA
>CALVUB010000012.1 GCA_944363385.1 uncultured Clostridia bacterium | reverse complement strand
CCTTGAACTTCTAGCGACCCTTCAAAACCGCTGTTAGAAATAACATTTGAGCCATTTGTTCTTCCCACAAACGCATAGCTTGAGCCACTAAAATTGCCTTGAACAAAACAGCTGTCAATGGTTGCGCCAGATGATGCCACACCAGCAATTCCGCCGTTTTCATAACCCTCGCTTATAATATCACCAATATGCGTGCAGTGAATGATTGAGCCCGACAAATTGCCAACCAGTCCGCCCGAGCCAGTGCCAGTGGTGTGAATAAGCCCAACATGGGTGCAGTTTGACAAGGTGGCAGAGCTTAACTCTCCCACAATTCCGCCATTTGTAGAAGCGCCATAAACATCGGCTTCAACATGGCAATTGCTTATGTCAACACCCATAGAGCGCGCCACCAATCCGCCATGATTTCCATAACCTTTTATCACACTATCAAGAATGGTTATGTTCTCTAAAATGCAATTTCCACTGCCACTGCCAACCACCAAAGAAAGGTTGACAACCGTGCCGAACAGCCCTCGATAGGCATAACCCGAGTCGTAAGGGTCACCCTGATAGTCATCAGGAAAAGCAGGTGTGTAAAGACCTGAAATTGAATAGCCATTGCCGTCATAACTTCCAGCAAACATAACTCCGCCCGTTTGTCCATCAAAGCGCTGTGCAATTGGCAACCAATAATAGTCCGACAAATCAAGGTCGGCAGTTTGCACAAAGGTTATGCCTGAAAAATAACAAGAAATCATACCTTCAATCACGTGAACTTTATCAGAGGCTTCATTTTCTATCACCCAGCTCAAATATGCAAGGTCTGCCTCGTTGTTTATATAGTAAATTGAGCGGTTTTTCTCATCAATATCAAAACTATAATTATCAAAATCAACGCCGAGCTGGTTTTGGGCAAGTTTGTCAGTCCAAAAAGCATCAAAACAAGGATAGCCACCGTTAAAAACTACAGAAATATTCCACACAGTTTCAAAGTCCCATGGATGAGAGCTGTCCCAATTGGAAGAGTCAAGATACCAATCTTTATTTTGTGCCCACTCTTCAACCAGGCTATCAATTTTTTTTGCCGAGCCACTTCCTGAGCCAATGCCAACTGGAAGCGTGCAAGCTCCACCATAATATGTATTTCTTACAGTTGACGTAGAAGAAACTATCCCCGCAACTCCGCCAACCTGAGAATTTCCACTAACTGAGCCTATGTTATATGCATTTCTTACAGTTGCATTAGAATATGCATCCCCCACAACTCCGCCAACACGAGAAGAACCACTAACTGAACCTGTGTTATATACATTGCTGATGCCAGCGCCAGTATTAGCATACCCCACAACTCCGCCAACCCAAGAATTTCCACTAACTGAACCTGTGTTGTATACATTACTTACAGTTGCTCTAGAAAACGAAGCATACCCCACAACTCCGCCAACACAATTTCCTGATCCACTAACTGAACCTGTGTTATATACATTACTTACAGTTGCACTAAAAGCATACCCCACAACTCCGCCAACCTCAGAACTTCCACTAACTATACCTGTGTTATATGCATTGCTTATAGTTGCATAATAAAGATACCCCACAACTCCACCAACATAATTATAACCTTGAACAAAAGAGTCAATCACTCCAACATTAGCAATTGTTGCACGCTGGGTCGAACTTCTGCCTTGAATATAACCAAAGAGCCCTTGATAATGATAACCACTGTCATCGCCTGCTGGCGTGAATACACCTGAAACTGTGTATCCTCCGCCATCATAGTTTCCTGAAAAATAGCGACTTGCACTTGTTCCGTCTCGTGTATAACCTATACCTATAGGTTGCCAATAGTATGCTGAAAGGTCGAGGTTTGTTGTTTGTTTGAAATATACATCTGAATAAAAATAGTTAATGCTTCCGCTTGTGTATTTATTTTCTTCCCCACCATAGACTTGGTCGTTGTATATTGTCCAGCTTAAAAAAGCCAGGTCTGTTTCTGATTGGATAAGATATGTAGTAGTGCTGGCTGAGGTGTCTTGAGTTAAAGTATAGTTATCAAAGTCAACGCCGAGCGCTTCTTGAGCCACTTCATCTGTCCAATAAATGATTTCATGCTCTGGGATTTCTGTGCCAAGACTTTGTAAATATGGATAGATAAAGTCACTAATATAACTTGGTGCATTCTTTATTTCAAATGTCCACACATTTTCAAAGTCCCATGGATAAGATCTGTTCCAATTGGAAGAGTTAAGATACCACTCTTCATTTTTTGCCCACTCTTCAACCGGACTGTCAATTTTTGTTGCTGAACCTTCGCCTGAGCCAATACCAACTGGAAGCGTGCAAGCTCCACCATAATATGCATTGGTTACAGTTGAAGAAGAATATGTATAGCCCACAACTCCGCCAACCTGAGAATCTCCTCTAACTATACCTGTGTTATATACATTTCTTACAGTTGCATCCGCATTCCCCACAACTCCACCAACAGTAGAAGAACCACTAACTGAACCTATGTTATATACATTGCTTACAGTTGCATTATAACCAGCACCCCCCATAACTCCACCAACATAATCTCCTGTTCCACTAACTGAGCCTGTGTTATATACATTTCTTACAGTTGACCTAGAAGAAACATACCCCACAACTCCGCCAACACTAGAACTTCCACTAACTGAACCTGTGTTATATACATTGCTTACAGTTCCATTAGCACTCCCCATAACTCCGCCAACTCGATCACCTGTTCCTTCAACAGTGCCAGTGTTATATACATTGCTTACAGTTGCATTAGAATATGCACTCCCCATAACTCCGCCAACCCAAGAATTTCCACTAACTATACCTGTGTTGTATACATTACTTACAGTTGCATTGGAATATGGACTCCCCACAACTCCGCCAACAAAAGAAGAACCACTAACTGAACCTGTGTTATATGCATTGGTTACAGTTGCATAATCAAGATGCCCCACAACTCCGCCAATATTATCTTCGCCTTGAATAAAAGAGTCAATCACTCCGAGATTTGAAATGCTCGCCCGCTGGGTTGAACTTCTGCCATAAACATAGCCAAATAGACCTTGACAATAATAAGCATAGCCCAAACCTGCTGGAGTGAATACACCTGAAACTGTGTGCCCTCCGCCGTCATAGTTGCCTGAAAAATAGCGCCTTGAAATTGTTCCGTCTCGTGTATAGATTATACCTATTGGTTGCCAATAGTATGCTGAAAGGTCAAGATTTTTGGTTTGTTTGAAACATACATCTGAATAAAAATAGTCGTTACTACCACTTGTCACCTTATTTGAAGAGCCACCGTAAACCTTATCGTTATATATTGTCCATGAAAGAAATGCTAGATCTTTTTCTGACTGGATAAGATATGTAGTATCGATGGCTGAGGTGTCCTTTGTTAAAGAATAATTATCAAAATCAACGCTGAGGGCAGTTTGTGTTGTTTCGTCAATCCAGTAGGTTGTGTTGGTGGGAGCCTGGGCTATTGAATTTTCAGAAAGGTCGGTCGTCCCCCCCCCGATATTTTGCAATAAATTGACAGAGGTTATCAAAAAAAGAAGAGACAATAGAGCCATGAAAGCTTGAGAAAAAAAGCTTTTGGTTTTGGTTTTCATATCTCTTCCTCCTGTTTTTGGTTTTTCGGTGAGAGAAGGCGTTTTCAGCGCCCGTCCGCCGTCAGTTGGTGGCGGGTGGGCGCTGAAAACAAGGCTTTTAGCCTTGCAAAAATTTGACTGCAAGTCAAATTTTGCCTTCTCTCACACTTAGTATACCAAAAAATATTTAAAATAACAAACAAATTTGTTATTTTTTTTGTAAAACTTGATAAGGATTTTCTGGCACTCCTTGCCCTTGCACTTCCACCAAAATTGCATCTTCGCCAATTTTGACAATACAACCAAAGGGAATAAACAGTTGATTTGAGTTTTTGAAAACATTCCAGCCCGTTTTTTCACCTGGCACCAAAATCCCAAGCACTCTTGCCGAAGACAAATCAAAGATGATGTCGATGATATGGCCAAGTTTTCTGCCATCCAGCACATTGACCACTTCTTTGCATCTTAACTCTAAAAATGAACTTTCCATAGTTTGTGTATATGTCGAAATTTGGCAAAAAAGAACTAAATCAAAAAATCTTTTACCGATTTGAGAGCATTTTTTTCAAGCCTTGACACCTGCGCTTGACTTATGCCGATTTCTTCGCTTACTTCTGTTTGCGTTTTGCCCGAGTAATAGCGCATAAGCAAAATTTCTTTTTCACGCGGTGAAAGCGTTTTGATAGCTGAGCGTATTGAGAGCGACTCATCAATATTTTCATTTGTGCAGTTGTTGTCAGCAATTTGGTCTAAAAGAGCAATCGTGTCGCTACCTTCGCTGTAAATCGGATCGCTAAGCGAAACCGTTTCGCTTATTGCATCAAGAGCAAAAGTGACAGTTTTTAGTGGCACATTGATTTTGTTTGCAATTTCTTCTAGGCTTGGTTCTTTGAAAGAGTCTTTTGAAAGTTCTTCCTTCGCCTGCATAGCTCTATAAGCAATGTCACGCATTGAGCGACTAACTCTTATCGAATTGTTGTCGCGCAGATACCGCCTTATCTCACCCACAATCATTGGCACTGCATAAGTTGAAAATTTTACATTCAAAGTTTCGTCAAAATTGTCGATAGCTTTAAGAAGTCCCACGCACCCCACTTGAAACATATCATCTGCCCTGTCGCCTTTGACATTAAACCTATGCACAACGCTCAGCACCAGCCTTAAATTTGCAACAACAAATTGCTCACGAGCGTGAGCGTCACCCTTTTTGACTTTTTTTATAAGTGCCAAAATATCATTGTTTGAAAGCTTTGGAAGTTTGGTTGTGTCAACACCTGCAATAGAAACCTTGGAAGACATATTTTCTCCTTTCTAGGAGATATGTTTAACCAATGGCATTTTCTTATTCACAGTCGACAAAAAAGGTCAATCTTTTTAAAAATTTAATGCAAAAGTGGTTATAAAAAGCTCTTTTCAAGCTCATACTTCATTTCTTTTAAAATTCTTTTTTCAAGTCTTGAGATATAACTTTGGCTTATGCCAAGTTTATCAGCAACTTCGCGTTGTGTCAGTTCTTCTTGCCCAAGAAGACCATAACGCAAAATCATGATCTCCTGTTCTCTTTCACCAAGTTTGGCAATAAGTTGATGAACAATCGCCCTGTCAGCAGGCTCATCCACCGCTTGAGAAACAATATCTTCATCGCTTGGCAAAATGTCTGAAAGCACAAGCTGATTTCCGTCAAAATCTTCGCTCAAAGGCTTGTCAAGACTGATATCATTTTTAACCTTTGAGGTTTTTCTTATCTGCATCAAAATTTCATTTTCAATGCAACGAGAAGCATAAGTTGCAAGGCGAATATTTTTGTCTGGCTTAAAGGTTTTGACCGCTTTGATAAGTCCAACTGCACCGATTGAAATAAGGTCTTCATATTCAATCTTGCTTGACTCAAACTTTTTGGCAATAAAAGCCACCAGCCTTAAATTGTGTTCAATAAGTTTTGTAATCGCCTCTTGAGAACCCCCTTCTTTCTCTAGCAAAAGAGCGTTCTCTTCATCTGAAGAAAGTGGTGGCAAAAATTCTTCATTGCCACAAACATAACAGACAATTTGCCTTGACAAAACATAATCTTTTCGATGAAATAATTTGTAAAAGAAAAATTTGATTTTAAATAAAAATTTTTGCATAATTCCTCCAAAAATTGATAAATTTTAGCTAAAAATTTGCTTTACTGCAGAAAATCATCCTCCAAAAACAATTTGGCTGTTTAAAAGCACATTGGCTTTAAAGCTCTTTTCAAAGCCTGAAAAGCTGAGCGCAAGTGTTGGATTTTTGATGGTTCTCTCATTGTTAAGCACAATCTCATCAGCCACAAAAGCAAGAATTTTGTTTCCACTGCCAACAGAATTAATCTTCACATAGTGTGCGCAATTGATTTTGTCTTGCTTTGATTTTGAAAGCAAACTTGCAAGAGGCACATCTTGATATAGCTTTTTAAAAACTTGATAATTGACCAAAATGATTGGCGACTTCGTCACGCTGTCAAGCAGAACATTTCCGCTGTCGAGATAGCCATTTTCTTCCACCTCTTTGCCGTTGGCTTTGATTTTGACAGAATAGGTAAAACTTTTAATCCTCAGCATGCGGTTGTGATAAAAAATGACAAACTTGACTAGAAAAAATATTGCAAGGCTGACAAGGCAAACGATAAAAAGCGGATAAGAGCCTACCGCCTCTTCAAGAGCAAAGCAAGCCCCGCCCAAAATAAAGGTGAAAATGAAAAAAGTCACCAAAATAAAAGAAAACTTGGCGAGCAAATGACATTTAAACGAAAGGCAAACGACAAGAACGGCAAGAAAAATCTGGAGCAAAATTTTAGCATAAGAGCCAAGCTCAAAAAGCGGAACAACAAGCGAAAATGCACCAGCAAAAAGTGAAATCAAAAACCAAAATCGAGCTTTTTCTTTGACAAAAAATGAGGTCAAGTTGAGAATAAGAGCATTTTGAAAAAAGTTTATCAAAAGTGTCTGTTCAACAAAAATTTCCATACCCTCCTCCTTTTAAGCAAATGATAAAACACAAAAAGAAAAAAGACAAAACACAAAAAAGTCGAAAAGTTGAATTTATTTTTGTATTTTGTCTTATAGTCTTTGTTTATGATTAGATCAATTGAATGCCAAACTCATAAAAAGCAGGCAAAAATTTGCCTGTTTGTTTTTATTTCTTGTTTCTTCTGAGTTTTTCAATCCATGGTGGAACATTTGACGAAATATCAACCCGTGAAGAAGTTTTATCTTCGCTTGCTCTTCCAATTGAGACATTTGGATTTGCCATTTCTTCTTCCTTCTCTCTTTGTATGTAACCTGAGAAAAGACTTCTTGCGCTAGGCTCTTTCTGTCCCATATTTCCAATTGAACGAGCGCCTTCCATAGCACTGTCTTTCTTTTCTTTGTCTTCACCATTTTTAAAGCCTGTTGCAATCAAAGTTATCTCAACCTCGTCATGCATATTTGGGTCAATGCTTGTTCCAAGAATAATGTTGCAAGAGGAATCAACCACCTCTCTTACAAGAGATGCCGCTTCGTTTACATCGTCTTGAGTAAGGTCATCTCCGCCTTTGATGTTGATAAGAAGTCCTGTTGCCCCTTCAATAGTTGTCTCAAGAAGAGGTGATGCAACGGCCTGTTTTACAGCATCAAGCGCCTTGTTATCACCTGAGCCATAACCAATACCCATATGAGCAAGCCCTTTGTCTTTCATAATTGTTGTAACATCGGCAAAGTCAAGGTTGATTAGACCTGGATAAACGATAAGGTCGCTTATGCCTTGCACGCCTTGTCTAAGCACATCATCAGCAAATCTGAAACTTTCAGACAGTGGAGTTTTCTTAGGAACGATTTGCAAGAGTTTTTCGTTTGGTATAACAACAAGCGAATCAACATATTTTCTAAGGTTCTCCAAGCCTTCATCAGCATTTTTTGCTCTGATTGGACCTTCAAAAGCAAAAGGCTTTGTGATAACCGCAACAGTCAAAATGCCCATCTCTTTTGCAATTTGAGCAATAACAGGAGCAGCTCCAGTTCCAGTTCCGCCACCCATACCTGCGGTAATGAAAAGCATGTTTGTGCCTTTAAGCATATCAGTGATTGAAGCTTTGCTCTCTTCAGCAGCTTTTTGTCCTATTTCAGGTTTAGCGCCAGCGCCAAGCCCACCTGTCAACCTTTCACCAATTTGAAGCCTTGTTTCTGCCTTGCTGATAAGAAGAGATTGTTTATCAGTGTTGACAGCAACAAATTCAGCAGAAGAAACGCCTGCGTCAATCATTCTGTTGACAGCATTGTTTCCGCCACCACCGACACCAACCACCTTTATTTTGGCAACAGCAGTTCTCATCATATCATTATCCATAGTTCACCCCTTTCAGTTACTTACTCCTATTGTAATACAACTTTCAAAATTTTGCAATCGTTTAGCGCAAATTTTTTTGATAAAATGCATAAATTTTCATTTTTTTTGTAATTTATACATTTTTATTGACCTAGTGCAGAGTTGACAAGTGAATAAATTGACGCAAGTTCTGGCTTATCCTTTGCTGGAAGTGGTGGAACGCCATACTTGACATTTCTGCCGAGGCATTTGGCAAGAAAGTCGCGCCCGCCTTTAATTTTGCTAATTCCAGCGCCCGTTAAATATACAGGCAGATAATTTATATAGTTTTTAGAAAACAGTTGAACACATTTTGAAACAGCTTGAGCAATTTCTTCAATGCGGAAAGAGACAATCTCATTGGCGCTGTTTAGCGGAATTTTAATGGTTTTTCCTAGGTCGGTAGTTAAGTCATAATAATCACTGTTTCTGCCCTTAAGCGAAAGTATAATTTGACTTTTAAGCCTTTCAGCTTCGCTTATTGTAAGGTCAAAAGCTTCAGAAAGGTCATTTGTGATAAAGCCACCGCCTCGCGAAAAACTGGCCATATTGCTTAAGCCCTCACCTTTGACAAATGAAGCGCTTGTCGTTAAGTCTCCAACATCAATAATAAGACAAGGCTCTTCTCTTTCCTCTTTGCTGACAACATACAAAGCCTGAGCGAGAGGCTCTGAGATATATTCCACCGACTCAAACTCGTTGGCTGAAACAATTTTGTTGAAAAGTTCGATAAAGGTGCGGTTTGCATAGATGATTGAAAGGTTTGCCGAAATTGAAATGGCATTCTCGCCAACTGGGTCAATTGAAGTTCTGCCCTCATCAAGCAGATAAGAAAGAGCGCTCACCGACAAAATTTCAACGTTTCTGTCTTTGGCTTTTTCACTTGCCATATAGAAAAGTTCGTCAATGTCTTGCCTTTTCACCTTTCTTCTGTTGCCAAGATTGAAAGAAACCGTGGTTGTGCTGACAGAAGAAAACTCAGCAGGCACACCGATAAACACCTTTTTTGTGTCTTCTTCTTTGCAGTCAAATTCAGAAATCACTTGAGAAAAAATTGTTGTCAATTTTTCAGGTTCAAGAAATTTGCCTTCATAAAAACCATCATAAGCAATTTCTTTGTATGCTTTGACAACAAAAGTGTTATTAAGTCCCCGCCCCGCAAGCATTGCGCGCAAAGCGGAAGAGCCAAGTTCAAAAACCAAAACCTTTTCTTTTTTCATAAGACCACCAACAAAATAAAATGTGCGCACATGTGCATTTATAGTGATATTTTAATATATAAAACCCATAATGTCAAACTAAAAAAAGGACAAATCGAAAAAATTTGTCCAAATGTTCACCTCTTTTTTATGGTAAAATGTTGAAATAACACTCTGTTTCGTTATGTTCGGTATAGTTATAGAAGTTGTTTACAATAATTGTGCAACTGTCGATAAGCTCTTCAGTCCAAACTCCACCAGAAGCAATCTCTTGACCAATAAGTGAGTATAAATTTGAATAGACAGAAAGAAACATGTTGAGTTTGTATTTTAGACCATAAGTTGCATTTTTTATCTGCACAGTTTGTCCACCAAACAACTTTAAAATGGCCGTAACTTGAGTTTGTTTTATGTTTTCATCATATTCGCTCAAAAGCTCTATTGAACAGATAAGCGCCCTCTGCTCAGTTAAGGTTCTATTACACTCAAAAAGAGAAGTATAAATATCAATAAAATTTTCAATCTGAAGATAGTCACCCACTTGGTAGTCATTTTCCGCAATCAAACCACCTTCAAAAAGCATAGCATTTTCACGATATGAAACAAAATTTTCTTCTTCTCTAAGTATTCGCAAGTTTTGGTCGGTAATAAAAGTGGAATTTTTATAGGCAAAGGCGTATACCTCTTGCCTTTCTGCGATATGAACAACAAAAGTTGAAGGAAAAACTGTTTCAATGTTGACCACTTCGATATAAGGCGAAAGGCTCTCGATTTTTTCAATATAACCATTCTTGCCATGGAAAAACACACTGGCTCCAAAAGAAAAATCTCCCCCTTCAACAAGTTCTTTTTCAGACAGGGTTATATTTTTATGAGAAGTTCGATAGTCTATTTCTACTTTTTTGAGCGAGAAAACGGTAAAAGAAAGCGCCACAATAATTACAATCAGCGCCACAACAACAGAAAGCGAAATGATAATTTTTTTACTTTTTTTGCTCATATAGTGATATTTTAATGTATTTTTACTGTAAAAACAAGAAAAAATAGCAAAAAAATTAAATTCTTTTTATATCTGCGCCAAGCCTAGCGAGTTTATCTTCAAGATGAAAATAGCCTCGGTCAATAAATTCCACTCGGGATATTGTGGTATAGCCTTCACAAACTAGCCCCGCAAGCACCAAAGAAGCTCCGCCTCGCAAGTCAGTTGAAACAACATCCGCTCCAAAAATTCTATCCTTGCCACGAATAATGCAAATTGAAGATTTAAACCTTATGTCACAGCCCATTTTTAAAAGTTCGCCAACATAGGCAAAACGATTTTCAAACACATTTTCAATCACCAAAGAACAGCCCTTTGACACAGAGCCGAGTGCCACCATTTGCGGTTGAAGGTCTGTCGGAAAACCAGGATAAACGGCTGTTTCAAGCTCAACAAAACTCTCCAGCCTTTTTGGTGCTGACAAAAAAATTTCATCTTCACCTTCTTTGATAAGACAGCCACAACTTTTAAGCTTTTCAATCAGCGCGCTGTTGTGTTTTGAAACTGCATTTGCAAATTTTGCCTCGCCTCCTGTCATTGCCACGCCAATCATAAAAGTTCCACATTCAATGCGGTCTGAAATTGCACGATAGTTGCACCCCTCAAGATTCTCAACACCAGTTATGGTGATAACATCACTGCCCGAGCCTTCAATTTTTGCGCCACAACAATTTAAAAAATTTGCAAGGTCAACAATTTCTGGCTCTTTTGCTGAATTATAAATTTTGCTCTTACCAGGCAAAAGCGAACAAAACATCATAATGTTTTCAGTTGCTCCCACGCTTTGAAATGGCAAAAACACCTCCCTTGTCAAAGGCTTGCCCTTCTCTGCGTAAATATAGCCATTTTTTTCAACAATTTTACAGCCAAGTTGCCTTAAAGAAGAAAGGTGAATGTCAATCGGTCTTAAGCCAATGTCGCAACCGCCAGGATAGGCAACTTTTGCCTTGCCAAGTCTGGCAAGCAAAGGTCCCAAAGTGAAAATTGAGGACCTGACAGGGCTTGCAAGTATATGGGAGACCTCGCATTTATCAAGCATAGAGCAGTCGATTTCAAGGTTGTCACCTTTGCGCACGACCACTCCTCCAAGCGCTCTTAAGATATCGCACATAGCTTCCACATCGGTATAAGCTGTTGCTTTTTCAAGCGTAACCTTGCCATCCACCATGATAGAGGCGGCAAGAATAGGCAAAAGTGCATTTTTTGCCGAGTCAAGTTCTACCTCTCCACAAAGCCTATTTTTGCCATTAATAAAAAATTTCGCCATAATTAAATATATGAAAATTTGCCCTCAATTTTGACAAAAATTTTGCTTTAAATCAGCTAATAAACTCAATCATCTTGAAATTAATCCAAATCAATTTTTTATAGATTTTTTAAAGCGCGGAGTTTTTATAACCTTATAATCCCGCCCTTGACTTTGCCTTAAAACATTTAAGCATATTCCAATGCCAGCCATGAAGACAGTTACCGACGTTCCGCCACTTGAAATAAAAGGAAGTGGAAGTCCTGTTGGCGGAATTGAACCTGTTACAACTGCAATATTTAGAAGAGTTTGAACACCAATAATAAAAGCCACGCCAGAGACGAGCATAGCACCAAATCGGTCTTTTGCATTTAGTGCAATTTTAATAAGGCTGTAAATTAAAGCAAGAAAAACGCCCATCAGCAAAATAAGTCCAACAAAGCCCATCTCTTCACCTATTATAGATAAAATAAAGTCTGACTCGGCAAAAGGCAAAAAAAGATATTTTTGCCTAGAATTGAAAAGTCCGACACCAAAGAAACCACCACTCCCAAGACTGTAAAGCGATTGTATCAATTGAAACCCCTCGCCTTGTGGTGATGCCCAAGGGTCAATAAATGCCATAAGCCGTCTAAGCCTGTAAGGTTCAAGCACAACAAGCAGTGGCACAACCGCAGTGGCTGGGATTGAAAACATAAGGGTATGTTTTTTGCTCATTCCGCCAATGATAAGCATAAAAAGTGTGACAAAAGCTATACACATTGTCACGCTCATGCTTGGCTCAAGCATGGTTAAAATGCAAATAACTCCAGCCACGCAAAGCACTGGCAAAAGACCTTTAAAAGTTTTGACTTTGTCGTGATTGTCTGACATATAGCTTGCAATAAAGATGACAAGGGCAAATTTTGCAATTTCAGAAGGTTGAATTGAAAAACCTAAAATTGAAATCCATCTTTTTGCGCCATAGCTTTCCATGCCAAGACCAGGAACAAAAACCAGCACAAGCAAGATGATTGAAATGACAATAATCCAAGTTTTGTATTTTTTTAGAAGATGATAATCAACAAAACTGAAAAAAATCATAGCAAAAATGCCCAGCACCACACCCAAAATCTGTTTAAACAGAAAAAAACAGCTGTTGCCATAATGATACTCTGCACTATAAAAACTTGCGCTATAAACCATAAGGCAACCAAAAGATGTAAGCGCCAAAACAAGCAAAACAATCTTAAAAATTTGTCGATTGCAACCATTAAGTCTATTGCATTTCAATTTTTTGGTAACTGCCAAGCATTATCTCCTTAAAAACCTCTCCTCTTACAGCATAAGAAGAAAATTCATCAAAACTTGCACAGGCTGGAGCAAGCAAAATCTTTTGCCCTTTTTGCGCCCTTTCTTTTGCATAAAAACTTGCCCCTTTCATACTCGGAAATAGCTTTGGGCTATAACCATATTGACTAGCGCAGTCAAAAATCTCTTGACCGCACTGACCAAAACAAAGCACTTCCTCCAAATCATAACCAACCGAAAATATCTCATCAAATTTAAAGCCCTTGTTTTGCCCACCAATTAAAAGCACAATTCTTTTCTCGCCCAGCGACTCAATGGCACTTTTGCAAGCTGAAATATTTGTCGCTTTTGAATCGTCAAACACATCGGCACCATTGACCTGTCCGAGATATTCCATGCGATGCGGTGGCGCTTTAAACTGCATAATTGCCTTTTTGATATATTGCGGTTTTATCTTGCAAGCGCAAGAAATTGCCACAGAAGCAAGTATGTTTTCCAAATTTCTTTCACCAAAAAGCGGTATATCACTGCAAGAGATAATTTTGGTTTTATTAAAATAAATTGCACCATTTTTGATAAAAACGCCTTTATTTAGCATTTTTTTTGAAAAATACAGTGTTTTTTTGCTTAAAAACAGCTCTCTTGTGATTTTATCATCATAATTTAGCACAACTTTTTGTTTTTTGGGTCTGTATAAAATTTTCTTCTTTACTCTGATATATTCTTCAAAACTTCCATGTCGGTCAAGATGGTCAGGTGTAATATTTAGCAAACAAGCCACGTCAGGATTAAAAAATTTTGATTCTTCCAACTGAAAATTGCTCACTTCTGTTATCACGTAACTTTTTTTGCTGGTCTTTTTTGCTACGCTTGAAATTGGAAGTCCAATATTTCCACAAACAAAACTTTCTTTTCCAGCTTTTTTAAAAATGTCGCCCACTAAGCTTGTAACTGTGGTTTTGCCGTTTGTTCCAGTGATGCCTATCACTTTACCTTTACAATGCAAAAAACCAAGGTCGAGTTCGCTTATAACTTGAGTGCCATTTTGAACAAAAAAAGAAATCAAATCGTTGCCCCTCACCTTTATGCCAGGACTGACAACCACAAGGTCAAATTGCTTTAGCGTTGGCGATTTTTCGTAGCTATAAAAAGAGGAAAATTTGTTTCCGTCATCATAAATGCTCACACATGCACCTTCTTCATGCAAAAGTGACGCTGCCGACTGCCCGCTTGAGGCCATGCCATAGACCAAAACCCTTTTCCCTCTTAAATTTAACATATCATAACACCCCTAAAAGTGCCATATACCCCACAAAAACGCAAAGTCCAAGCACCATTGTTATTAATATATATACTAAGACAATTCGGTTTTCATGCACACCTTTTTTCTCAAAATGAAGATGAAGTGGAGCCATAAAAAAAACTCTTTTATGA
>CALVUB010000011.1 GCA_944363385.1 uncultured Clostridia bacterium | reverse complement strand
ATGCTTAAAAGCGTGATTGTATCTTCAGCAAATGACGCCTCAGTTGCTCTTGCTGAGCATATAAGTGGAAGTGAAGAAAATTTTGTAGCAAAAATGAATGAAAGAGCCAAAGAACTAGGTATGAATGATACAAACTATGTCAATTGCACAGGTCTTCCAGCTCCAGAGCAATATTCATGCGCAAAAGACAGTGCTTGCGTTCTCAAAGAGGTTGCAAAATACGATAAATATCACCAATTCTCAACCATTTGGATGGATGAACTTGTGCATCCGTCAGGAAGAAAAACTGAACTTGTCAATACAAATAGGCTTGTAAGATATTATGAAGGTTGCGATGGTGGCAAAACAGGCTCGACAAATGAAGCAGGATGTTGCCTGACAGCAACAGCAAAACGCAATAATATGCGACTTATTTCTGTAGTTATTGGAGCGAAAAACAGCCAAACAAGATTTAATGAATGCAGTAAACTTTTCAACTATGGATTTGCAAACTTTGAAAGCCGAAAGATTTTAGACTGCCAAAAAGCAATCGAAGTTTTGCCAGTAAATAAAGGAAAAATTAATCAAATTGAAATTTTCTCAGCAGAAGACTTTGCCGTTACCACTCGCAAAGGACAGGAGGGCGATATCGAAGTGACATATTCTTTGCCTGAAAAGGTGAGCGCTCCAACAAAGAATGGACAGGTGATTGGAAAGGCAATGCTTTCAAAAGACGGTAATCTTATCAAAGAGATAGATATAATCGTAAAAACTGACATTGACAAACTTTCTTTCAAAGATTGCTTTGACCGTGTGGCAGAAGCTTGGTAGAGTATAAAAAGGCTATTCTAACTTTGAATAGCCTTTTTAGTCATATCAAATATACAAAAAAAATAGTTAATATGACAAAATGATTTTGAAAATTCGACAATTTTTGCTAAAATAAACATGTGAAAAACAAAAAGCCGGTGATTATTCTTTCAGTTAGCTTGATTCTTATTTTGGCAAGCATTGCAATGCTTGTGGTTTATTTTCTATGTCTAAAACCTCAAGATAAAAGTGAAGGTGCTTTTACTGTAGTCTGTCAAGATATTTCTGTCAATATTGGCGACAAGGTAACACCTTCTATTGTTGTGTCTGACAATAGAGCTGAGATTTATCTTGACATCGAAAATAAAGATATCGCTTCATTTGACGGAACTTTCATTACTGCACTTAAACCAGGTGAGACTATGGTTAAAGTGACAGCAACTTATCAAGATAAAGTTGCAATTTACCGCTTCAATCTTACAGTTATGCGCGAAGATTACACTCTTAAACTTGTGCCTATAAGTGACTGTAATTATCAAAATGAAATTCTTATCGTTGAAAACAATAATTGTCAATTTAGAGTTGAGCTTTACAACGAATTTGATGAGCTTGTAGACAATCCCGAAATCAAATTGACTTTTTCTGGAAATATCGAAATCTTAGCTTTGCCGTTCGGTTATCTTTTGTCTGCAAATGGTGAAGGTGAAATAACTTTCAAGTTTGCCTCTCAAAATTTTAGCAAGACAATCAGTGTGCAAATTTTTTAAAATGCTTGCTTTTTTATTTGTTTAAGGCTATACTTATATTGGTAAACAAACAAGCTCATTTAAAGGAGAAATAATGGAAGAAAAAGAACATGTGCTAGCGACAGAACAGATGAGTTTTGTTGACGATAAATATCGCTTTAAGCTTGACAACTTTGAGGGTCCGCTCGACCTTTTGCTCCATCTTATCAAAGATGCCAAAATGGATATCATGTCTGTTAAACTTGCCGATATTACTGAGCAATATCTTGAATATATGCAAGACCTTGACTCGATTGATATGGACAGGGCAAGCGAGTTTATCACGGTGGCTGCCACACTTATTGAAATCAAATCAAAACATCTTTTGCCAGTTGAACAAGAAAACAGCGAAGAGGAAGAAGACAGCGAGGCGCTTTTGCTTGAAAGGCTTAGAGAGTATGAACTTTTCAAAGAGACAGGAAAAAGGCTTAAAGAAATTGAAGATATTAACAAGCTTTACAGAGCGCCTGGAAAAGAAACTGAAAAAGTTAAAATTGTTATCAAAGATATGGTGCTTGACAAATTGCTTGACGCTTTTGCAAAATTGCTTGCACGCGCACAAGCAAGAGGTCAAGACAAACCAGAGCCTAAAAAAATTGTTAAAGACCGCTTTACTGTGGCTGAAAAAATCCTTTCAATAAGGGCTTACGCAAAAGAGCATAAACGCTTTTTGTTTGAAGATGTCTACACTCAAGACATGACCAAAAGCGAAATGATAAATGTGTTTTTGGCACTTTTGGAGCTTTTAAAGCTTCAAGCTGTGAGAGTGGAACAAACGGGAATTTTCGAGCAAATAAGCATTATTTCAAATGAGGTTTAATTATGAGCACAATTGACACAATTTACAATTTAAAAGATGTTTTATATTCAATTCTTTTTGTTGCGGGTGAAGGAATTGAAAAGGCTTTTATTGCAGAAAAATTGCAGGTGAGTCAAAAAGAACTTGACAAGGCAATTGCCCAGCTTAAAGAAGAACTCTCTGGCGATAAAGGGGTGCATTTGATTGAATATAAAAATAAAGTTCAACTTTCTTCCAATCCAAATTATGCAAACTACATTTCTGATGTTTTAAATCCTATCAGAGAAAAATCTTTGACGAGAGCAGCTCTTGAAACACTTGCAATCATTGCATATAAACAGCCGATAACAAAGCTTGATGTTGAAGATATAAGGCGAGTGAACTCTGACTATGCTGTTCAAATTTTGATTGACCAAAATATGATTGAAGTTGTTGGCAGAAAAGACGCCGTTGGCAGACCTCTCTTGTTTGGAACAACTGAAAACTTTTTAAAGCGCTTTAATTTGCAAAACATCTCTGACCTTCCAGACTATGAGTCGCTTCTTGAGCGCATCAAAACAATTAGAGCAGAAGAGGATGAAGAGAAGCGTGACACACTATTCAAAAATGTTGACGACATTGAATTTGAAGAAGATTTGCCAGATTTTCTTAAAGGAGAAGATGTGAAAGAAATCACAGCAGACGCAGATGACACCATTGCTTAAAATTCGTCAAAAAAAGTGAAAATTGTTTTAAAAAATAAGGGCTATAAAAGCCCTTTTTTGCATAAAAAAAGTTAAAATTTAATAAATTGTTTTATGCAGAAAAAAATAAAAGTATATGGTCAAAAATATAATTCAAACAAGATAAAATATCGCTTGGCAAGAGGGATAATTTTAAACATCTTTCTTTTCTTTATCTTGCTTGCTGAAATTGCGCTAGGAATACTGTGGGCTGTAGGATTTTAAAAAAACATCTTCGTTTTGACCCTGCATTTTTTTTGCTTGTTGCCTATCTTTTGTTAGATGGAGGCATAACAGGCCTTCTACTTTTTGTTGCAGTGGTGCTGGTTCATGAATTTGCACACGTTTTGGTGGCAAAACATTTTGGTTATAAGCTCGAAAGCTTTTCACTCTCACCATACGGAGCTTCACTTGATTACAAAGAAAAAATTTTTGAACCCAAAGAAGAATTTTTAATTGCAATCAGTGGTCCTTTAGTCAATATAACTTTAGCAACCATTATTGTTTCATTATGGTGGGTTTTTCCTTCCTTTTACATGATTACAAGTTCTTTTGTAAAGCAGTCTTATCTTTTTGCTCTTTTCAATTTGCTTCCATGTTATCCGCTTGATGGTGGAAGGGTGGCAACTGCCCTCTTGCAAAATATTGTTTCGCGCGAAAAAGCAATAAAGATTGTAAGCCTTCTCAATCTTGTCTTTGCAATCTTTCTTTTTGGGTTGTTTATTCTTTCATGCTTTGTTGATTTCAATCCAACCTTTGCGCTTGGTGGAATTTTTCTTATTTTGTCATTAATTTCAACAAACAGCCAGAGTAAATACAAATTGATTTCAAAGTTTGATAAAAAGCTCAAAAATTTTTCAAAGTGTAAGTTTGTTTATATAAAAAAATCAACTTCACTTGCAAAGATTGCAAGCAAAATTGATAGTCATAAGTTTACAATTTTTGTGGTAACGACTGAGGGCAAAACATTTTTTATTGATGAAGACAAAGTTTTAAAATTTACGCTAAAATTTCCTCTTACCCTTACCATTAACGAAATTCTTTGTCAGATAAATTATACCAAATAAGGCATTAGTGCATCTAAATTTTTTCTTTCAAACTCTTTAAGTTTAGCCAAAATTTCATCAACTTCGCTTGAAAGATTACGGTGGTCAGCCTGGTCTTTTACACAAGTTATATAACCCATAAATGTGCCAATAAGCATAAGCTCAGCCATGTGCCTTGTCGTTTTATTTGTCAAGGTTGAAATGTTGATACTTGACCAAAGTCTTGCTTTTTCAAGCCAATTATTATCTTTAATGTTGTCAAGCTTTTCGCTTTTTGCAAACACTTCACATTCTTTTTGAAGAGCAATATAATAATCCTGTTCTGAGGCAAGTTCTTTTTTAAAATTGTCGTCTTTCACTTTAGGCAAAAGCTCATCGATTGACTGAACGGCGGTTCTTATGTTTTGATAAACACCATTCAAATAGTTTTCTACATCTTCCTTTTTTACTTCTTTTTCCATAAATTCCTCCTCACTTTGTTTGTGCATTTTTCAAAGAAATATACCTTATTTTTATAAAAGGCATTTACATAATTTATCATTACTTGCAAAAAATAAAGACATGAAAACATCAACCAAAGTTTTTTTAGTTTTATTTGCGCTAACCTCTATTCCAGCGGTGGTGCTTTTTCCAAGCCTTGCCTCTTCCATAGCAATAAGTTCAAGTGGTTTGGTTTTAAATTTTTCTCTCAATGTTTATATTGCTTTGGCTTTATTTTTACTTGCGCTAATCTTTGGCATAATATTGTATTTTAGGTTTTTAAAAACTCTTTCAATAAACAAAGTTCTTTTCTTTTCAACATTGCCTTTTACTTTAATCTATGGTTTTTCCTTGTTTTCAATTGCCTGTCTTTCTTCATTAACAACTCCTACTGCAAATGCTGTCAAAAGCCTTTTGAATATAACTGAAAATGGCTATAATAGCATACTTTGGGCAGTGCTTTTGACAATTTTGTATATAGTGCTGTTGTTTATTGTCTACTTTTTTGTAACCAAACCAGTTTATCGCATTGAGAAGCTGTTAAAAAGGTTGGGTGATGGCAAAATAAAACAACGCAAACTTAAAATTGGAGGAGGAAAACAATTTAGCCAAATTAGTCATGCACTGGTTAAAATCAATAATAATTATCACAATATTGTAACCAATGAAAATTTTGAAAGAGTAAAATTGCCAAAACTTTTGCAAACCAAATTGTCAGAAGAAGAACTTTTAAAACTTCAAAATGGACAAATGATAAACATTGAAGGTTTTATAGTGCTAGCAAAATTGGAGGGAGATGGAGAAAAACCTAAAAACAACTTTGATATGCTTAAACTGCGCCTTAACGAACTTATCCCGCTATCTAAAAGGTTTGACGGATTGGTCTTTAACAATGTGACTGACACTTTAGCTGTGCTGTTTTTTAAAAGTGAAAACGCACTTGACTATGCTCATGCGCTCTGTCGAGCCATTAAAGTTAAAAGCAAGCATTTAAAGTGTAAGATTAAAACAAATATTTGCGTAGACAGTATATTAGAGCAGTGCTATCTCGACCAAGAAGGCAATCTTATCGGCAATGATGAAAATTTGTGTTTTGCAAAGAGGCTTATTGAACTTTCAAAACTTTTAAGTGCTAGACTTATTTTTTCAAACAATATTCTTGACAATTTGCCTTCCAACTATTTTCTCAAATATCGATATATTGGCAATTTGACAGAACAGAAAAGTCTTAACCTTTTTGAGAGCCTTGAAGTTTATGTAAAATCTAAGCGAGATGCACTTGAAAAGGGCAAATCAGCCTTTGAAAAGGCGGTGTGTTTCTTCGAAGAAGGGCAGAAAAAGAGGGCAGAGGTTATGTTTGAAAACATTTTAAGAGAGTGCCGAGATGATAAAGCTTCTTTTGTTTATTTCAATAAATGCAGAAATGGTTGACAAAGAACTTGTTTTAGTGCTAAAATCATAAGCGTGAGAACTAGAAATTTTGAACGAAAAAAAACTTGTCCTAGATGTGATATAAAATTGCCAGAATCGGTTGAAGTTTGTCCAGATTGTGGCCTTCTTTTTTCTAGGCTTGATATTGCGACCAATAAAGACGCTAAAAGAAAAAAGAAACGCGGAGACAGAAGCTTTATCTTAAAGACAACAAAAATTCCAAGTGATGTAAGTTATCTCAAACTTTTACTTTTAACCATTTTTACTGGCGTACTTGGCGGACACTGCTTTTATGTGGGCAGATATTTGAGAGGTTCAGTTTTGCTTATAAATTTTTTGGTTATTTTGAGTGTGGCAATTTTCAATGCTCAACTTATTGCCTATAGCGAGGCATTGGTTGGCACAATCTGCACGATATGCGGTTTTATTATGCTTTTATGGTTTTGGGATATTTTTATGGTGGCGCTTAAAAAATTTAAAATTCCAGTTGCTATTGACCTTCAAAATGACGATTACTTAAAAGAAATAAAACAAAAAGAAAATTAAGAGGTTGAAATATGAGAATTGTTGTTGGAATAAGTGGTGGAGTTGATTCTTCTGTTGTAGCCCAGCTTTTAAAAGACCAAGGTCATGAAGTTATTGGTCTTTTTATGATAAATTGGGAAGAAAAGGACAGTGCTTGCACAGCAGAAGAAGACTTTGAAGATGTTAAGCGTGTTTGCAATAAGATTGGCATACCATATTTTTCAGTTAACTATGCTAAGCAGTATTATGACCGCGTTTTTAAATATTTTTTGTCAGAATATAAGGCTGGAAGAACGCCAAACCCAGATGTTCTTTGCAATCGTGAAATCAAATTTGGACCATTTTTAGACAAGGCGCTTGCACTTGGAGCAGACTATATTGCAACAGGACATTATGCAAAAAAGATTGAAAAAGACGGCAAGTTTTATCTTGCAAAAGCAGATGACTTAAATAAAGACCAGTCATATTTTTTAAATCAGCTCAGTCAATATCAACTTTCGAAAGTTATCTTTCCGCTTGCCGAGATAACCAAGCCAGAAGTTCGCAAAATTGCCAAACGCCTAGGCTTTTCAAATGCCGAGAAAAAAGATTCGACTGGCATTTGCTTTATTGGCGAGCGAAATTTTAAAAAGTTTTTGCAAGAATTTTTGCCAGCTCAGCCAGGAGATATTGTCGACCTTGAAGGCAGGGTTGTTGGCAGACATGATGGGCTTATGTATTACACGCTTGGTCAGAGGCGAGGACTTAATATTGGCGGACTTAAAGGTGGAAATGGTGGACGCTGGTTTGTGCTAGAAAAAGACCTAAAAAACAATCGACTTATTGTCAGTCAAGGCGAAGATGACCTTTTATTTAGCAATGGGCTTTATGCTGAAGACATGAACTGGATTCCTGAAAAGCCAAAAGAAGAAAGATTTGACTGTTTTGCAAAATTTCGCTATCGTCAGCCAGACCAAGCAGTCACTGTGACGATTACTGGCACCAAAACCATAAAGGTTGATTTCAAAGAAAGACAGCGCGCAATAACTCCAGGGCAATTTGTTGTGCTTTACACGGCAGAAGGACTTTGCCTAGGAGGTGGAGTGATAACCGAAAGCTTTAAGAAAAGTTAACAATTGCCAGAAAAATCATTCAACAAAACACTTAAAGCATAAAATCTGCCTGTTTGGGACACAATAGTCTATAGGAGGTAGAAAATGATTATCGCAAACTATATCGCACTTATCATTCTCATGATTGGCGGGCTAAACTGGGGTATTATTGGTCTTACCAATTTCAACCTTGTTGCGTGGCTCAGCATGGGAAGCAAAATTGTTGAAAGAATTATTTATATTTTAGTTTTGCTTGCAACAATTTATTTGATTGTAGCTTGTGCTATCGATGGCGGAATACTTCTTCGTGAATTTGCAACAGCTACTCCAGGCGTTTAAAAAAGTCTCGGCAAAATCCGAGATTTTTTGTTTGAATTTATAAGATTCAATGGCTTACAAAAATGCAACCAAAATAATTGAAATAAGACAAGATAAAATCGCATGTGTAAGTTTTTGAAGTAACAAAAGTTTTATCGGCATTTTTATCTCGCTTGTTAAGGCATAGGTTTGCATCATGGTTGAAATGCCACCAAAACTGATGATAAAACTTGCCAAAATGATGCCAAGACTAAGTGGCGTTGCATTTGCTATGTCAAGGCAACCTCTTGTAATTTCGATAAGTCCGCCACAAAAAGCTGATACTGAACTTGGCAGGAATGAGAGAAGTGGTGAAAACGAGGAAATTACAACAAAGAAAATTGCGATAATTGTTCCAACTGTGATAACGCTTAGCGAGGTGTCAATAAGAGCTGAAGAAAGATTAAAAGCTTGCTCTTCTTTTTTTATCAAAGGTCTGTCAAATTCTTTAAGCTTTATTTTGCGATACAAAAGTCCGTTTAGAAATGCGCCTAAAACATGAGAGGTGAAAATGATATAGCCAGCTAGAGCGTTTCCAAACATTCCAGCGCCGACAGCGCCAATAACAAACATTGGCCCAGAGGTGGAAGAAAAGCTGAGCATTTTGCAGGCGTCTGTGCGAGAAATTTTGCCAGACTTATAAAGGTCGGCAGTTACTTTTGCGCCTACTGGATAGCCTGAAATTATGCTTGAGAGAAAGGTGTAAGCGGAAAGAGAAGGGGCATTAAAAAGTTTTCTTATAGGTTTTGAAAATAGAGCAGAGAATTTTTCAATCATTCCAAAAGAAGACAAAATTTTTGTGAAAAACACAAAAGCCAGAAGAGAAGGCAAAACATTGAGCGCCCATGCTGAAACTCCGTCTAAAGTTGTCTGCAAATAGAAAGAGGGCGACAAAATCATGCAAAAAAGAATGTAGATAACAAAAAGTGAAATTATATATTTAAAGAAAGAAATTTTTGATAATTTTTTCATAATTAACCTTAAAATGTTTGACAATATTTGTTAATATATTTATAATTTTTGTATTGAATAGATACAATATTTTTTATTCACATAAAAGAAAATTTAGAAGGTGAAAATGAAAATAAAAAATTTATATAAAAAGGCGAAAAAACTGCAAAAAACAATAGTTTTTCCAGAAGCTGAATTTAGTGAAAGAACATTGCAGGCTATCAAAATCATCGCGAAAAAGAAAATCGCAAAACCTATTCTTATTGGTGACGAAAGCGGGCTTGTGCTTCGCGATAAATCACTCATCGGCTTTCAAATCATCAATCCAAAAACTTTCGAACATCTTGACAAACTTATCAAATGTTTATACAACAAACGAAAAGATAAAGGCATGACCGAGGAAGAAGCAAAAAAACTTGCACTTGACCCATATTACTTTGCAACGCTTCTTGTTGAAGAAGGTTATGCAGACGGAATGGTCGCAGGAGCTGAAGCTTCAACTGCAAACACTGTAAGGCCAGCTCTTCAAATAATTAAAGCGAAAAAGAAAGGTGCGTCAGTCAACTCTTGTTTCTTTGTTTTTGGTAAAAACAAATTTTTGAAAGATAAGGCTTTGATTTTGGCAGATTGCGGAGTGCTTCCATCTCCAACGGCAGACGAACTTGCTCAAATTGCCAGCGACAGTGTTAAAACTTTCAACGCACTTGGACTTGGACAGCCAAAAGTTGCCTTTCTGTCCTTTTCCACCAAAGGCTCAGCAAAACATGAAAGCGCCACTAAAATGGCAGAGGCTTATGCCAAGTTTAAAAAGAGTGGAGTTTGCGCGGACGGAGAACTTCAGTTTGACAGCGCAATGGTAAGCGAAGTTGCCTCAAGAAAAGCGCCAAAAAGCCCACTCAAAGGTGATGCGAATATATTGATTTTCCCAGACTTAAACAGCGGAAACATCTGCTATAAGGCAATTCAATATATAGGCGGTCTTAATGCGGTTGGGCCAATTTTACAAGGACTTAACAAACCAGTCAATGACCTCTCAAGAGGTTGTTCGGTTGAGGATATAGTAACAATAACAGCAATCACAGCATTGCAAGCAGAAAAGGAGTAGTATATGAAAATTTTAGTAATCAATGCAGGAAGTTCATCACTCAAATATCAACTTTTTGATATGAAAGATGAAAGTGTAATTGCTAAAGGCAACTGCCAAAAAATTGGTCTTGTAGGGTCATTTATCAGTTATTCGATGAATGGACAGAAAAAGGAAGTTAAAGTCAAAATGACAAACCATGTGGAAGCGCTTGAAAATGTGCTTAAAATTTTGACTGATAAAGAAAATGGAGTTATCAAAGACCTTAGCGAAATTTCAGCTTGCGGACATAGAGTTGTTCAGGGCGGTTGGATTTTTGACAAGAGCGTTGTGGTAACAAAGAAAGTGCTTAAAGACCTCGAAAAACTTACCGATCTTTCACCACTTCATGCTCAGGCAAACATGGCAGGAATAACAGGTTGCATCAAAGTGATGCCAAAAATTCCACAAGTGCTTGTTTTTGACACGTCTTTTCATTCAACTATGCCAGAAAAAGTATATAATTATGGCATAAAATATCAAGATGCAGAAAAATATCATATCAGAAAATATGGTTTCCACGGAACAAGCCACAGATATGTTGCAAATGCATGCGCTCAAGTTATGCACAAAAAGCTTGAAGATTTAAATTTGATAACAGTTCACATGGGCAATGGTTCGTCAATTACGGCTATCAAAAATGGTAAAAGCGTTGATACAACTATGGGCTTAACACCTCTTGAAGGGCTTATTATGGGAACTCGCTCTGGCGACCTTGATCCGTCAGTTGTTTCAGTTCTTGCAGAAAAGAAGGGACAAACCGCCACTGAAGTTGTTTCATACCTCAACAAAGAGTGTGGAATGCTTGGAATAAGTGGTGTTTCAAGTGACCTTAGAGAAATCAATGAAGCAATCGCAAAAGGCAACAAGCGTGCAAAACTTGCTCTTGACATGTTGAAATACAGAACTAAAAAATTTATCGGCTCATACATGGCAGTGCTTGGAAAAGTTGATGCTATCGTATTTACAGGTGGGGTAGGCGAAAACCAAGAAGATCTTAGAGAAGAGGCTCTTGAAGGGCTTGAAGTTTATGGAATTGAAATTGACAAGAAGAAAAACAATTCTCTTCCACGCGGAACCGTTGAACTTATAAGCACCAAAAAGTCAAAAGTCAAGGTTTATCGCATTCCAACAGATGAAGAACTTTTGATTGCAAGAGATACACTTGCTCTTATCAAAAAATAAAGAAATCTTAGCAAAAGTTATAAAAATGCTTGACAAACACAATAAAAATCAATATACTTAAAAAGCAAGGTGAATAGATTAAAGGAGGATAAGAAATGGCTGTTCCAAAGGGTAAAGTTTCAAAAGCAAGAAGAAACACAAGAAATTCTGCAAATTTTAAAGCAACAGCACCAACACTTGTTGAATGCCCAAAATGTCATGAGATGAAAAAACCTCATACAGTTTGCAAGAAGTGTGGAAGCTATAAAAACGAAACTGTTATTGAGAAAAAAGAAAAATCGAAATAAATTTTCCGCCACATTTTGTTGGCGGTTTTTTATTATAAATTTTAGGCAAACTGCACTATTATGCGCAATTTATAGTATTATGCAACGCATAATAGTCACAATATATTGATTTTAGTTATCCTTTGTCAATAGGTGAATTTTTGCAAAAAAATTTGAAGAAAACAGCAAAATTGCTTTGATTTATAACTAAATTTTGATATTATATATACAACTAGAGATGTGCTTGCAACATAGCAGGTGCAAAAACAAATGGGAGCGATTATGAAAATTGTAGTTGATGCTTTTGGTGGCGATAATGCGCCACTAGAAATTGTTGAAGGGGCCTTAATGGCTGTTGAAAAACACAAAGACCTTGAACTTATTTTGACTGGAAAAGAGGATGAAATCAAGAAGATTTTGAATGGAAGAGGTGAGCGAATTGAAATTGTGGACGCTCAGTCTGTTATCACAAACAACGACAAGCCAACTGAGGCAATCAGACATAAAACCGATTCTTCACTTGTAAAAGCTTACGATATTTTGAAAGAGCGAGAAGATGTGGTTGGTCTTGTAAGCGCTGGAAGCACTGGCGCTGTTCTTGCAGGTGCAATCATGAAAATTGGCAGAATAAAAGGCATTTCAAGACCTGCTCTTGCCCCAATTTTGCCGACAAAAGCTGACAGCGATGTTATCATTATCGACAGTGGTGCAAACATTGATTGCAAACCTGTCAACCTTTTGCATTTTGCGCTTATGGGCAGTGCGTATTATTCAATCATTTACAACAAGCCAGAGCCTCGCGTTGCTCTTCTCAACAATGGCAGAGAAGAAGAAAAGGGCAACGAGCTTGTAAAAGAGGCTTATCCACTTTTGAAAAATGCACCAATCAACTTTATTGGCAATCGTGAAGGTGGCGATTTTATGAGTGGCGAGGTCGATGTTATGGTGGCAGACGGCTTTGCTGGAAACGCACTTTTGAAAGGCACTGAAGGAGCGGTTGGCGCTGTTTTAAGTCTTCTTAAAAAGAGCATAAAATCACATACAATGAGCAAAATTGGCGCATTGTTTATGAAACAAACCTTTAACGAACTCAAAAATCGAGTGGATATTTTAAAGAAACATGGGGGCAGTCCACTTCTTGGATGCAAAAAACTCATTGTAAAAAATCATGGCTCTTGCAAGCGTCTCAACATTCTTTCTTCAATTGAGCAAACCATGCTTCTTCATACAAACAAATTGAATGAAAAAATTGAAGCTTCTATAAAAGCGCTTGAAAATATGGAGGAGTGATGGCTAAAACCGCAAAAACGAACACTTTGGCAAACAAAATTGGCTACAATTTCAACCACCACAATTTGTTTAAACGCGCTTTGACGCACAGCTCAAAATCTGAAGAAAATTATGAAAGGCTTGAATTTTTGGGCGACGGGATTTTAGATTTTGTTGTTGGAGAATATCTTTTCACGCATACCAACGAAAAAGAGGGCAAATTGACCGTGCTTAGAAGTCACTATGTTTCTGAAAACAACCTTTGCAAAATCTTTGACAGACTAAACATTTCGTCTGAAGTTATTTTAGGAAAAAGCTATCAAGGAGAGATTTCAAAGGCGATAAAGGGAGACATCATCGAGGCAATTATTGCGTCAATCTATCTTGACGGTGGGCTTGAAGAGGCAAAAAAATTTATTTATCGCAATTTCGAGCTGGAAAACTTTGCAAATATTGTTGATGACAACTACAAATCAAAACTTCAAGAACTTGTTCAAAGCAGTTTCAAGTGTCACATGCAATATAAAACTGAGCCAAATGAAAAGGGCTTTGTTTCAACTTTTTATATGGATGAAGACGCTATCAGCTCAGGGCAAGGTTTAAGTAAGATTGAAGCTGAACAACAAGCTGCAAAGAAGGCAATTGAAAAGTTGTTTTTGATTGACAAATAAGTCAGACATAAAGCTAGAAAAGTAAAAATATGGAAAGAATTGACAAAAGATAAGAAAACGCGAGGTAGTTATGATATTTAAAAAAATTGAGATGATAGGTTTTAAATCATTTGCAGACAGAACAGTCATTGAATTTAATGACAATTTTACTGCGATTGTTGGGCCAAATGGTTGCGGAAAAAGCAATGTCTCCGATGCAATTAGATGGGTTCTTGGTGAACAAAGCCCAAAAACTCTTCGTGGTGACAGCATGCAAGATGTTATTTTCAACGGAACTGAAAAGAGAAAAAGTTTGTCTTACTGTGAAGTAACGCTTACTTTTGACAACTCAAATCGTTTCTTCAATTTTGATTATGACGAACTAGCTATCACAAGAAAACTTTATCGTTCTGGTGAAAGCGAATATCTTATAAACCGCAACACCTGTCATTTGCGCGATATTACCAATCTTTTATACAACAGCGGTCTTGGTAAAAATGGTTATTCCGTTATAAGCCAAGGCAAAGTTACCGAACTTGTCGACGCAAAACCAGAAAGCCGAAGGGCAATGTTTGAAGATGCAGCTGGCATTTCGAAATACAAAAATGACAAGCGCGATGCAGAACGCAAACTTGAAAGAACAAATGATAACTTGACAAGAGTTAAAGATATTTTGTCTGAAATTGAAAGACAAATGGGACCTTTGAAAAAACAAGCTGAAAATGCAAAAAAATATTTGGAGTATAAAGGTCAGCTTAAAGACCTTGAAGTCAATGCTTATATCTATCAATATGAAAATGCAAACGATGTTAAAGAGCAAATAGGTCTTAAACTTGATGCTGTAAACAGACAGATTGAAGTTAGGCAATCAGACCTTGACAAGGCAAATGAAAATTATAACAAAGCAATGAGCGATATAGAAAACTTTGACAGAACTCTTGCCCAGATAAACCAAACAATTCTTGAGCTTACTGTCAATCTTGAAAAGCAAGAAGGCGAAACCAAACTTGCAAGAGAGCGAATAAACTTTACCAACAAAGAAAATGACAGACTTCATCTTGACAGAGCAAATGCACTTACTGCGCTTTCTGCTTGCAAAGAGCGAAAAGAGCAGATAGGTGAGGAGCTTGGCAAACTTGAAGATGACCTTAAAATTTTAGAAAACTCTTTCTCAGAGCTTTCTGAAAGTTATGTTAAAATTGCAAATGAACTGACTGCAAGCGAAGATGAAGCAGGATTAAACCAGCAAAAAATTATTGAAACGCTTGGTTCTCTTTCTGATATTAAGAGCAATCTTTCACGCCTTCAAGCAGAGAAGGCACTACTTGGCGATAACCTCAAAAACCTCGAGCAAGACACAAAAGATATTTCAAATAAGCAGGACGAAAACAAAAAACTTCTCTTAACTGCCAAAGAAGAGATTGACAGCAAAAACAAAAATCTAGAAAAATTAAAGCAAGAGGTCGACGCTCTTGTAAG
>CALVUB010000010.1 GCA_944363385.1 uncultured Clostridia bacterium | reverse complement strand
GGTCTTGAGTTATAACAGGATTTTCTTCAGCATTTTGTTTTGCCTCTTCTTTCACCTGTTTATACTCCGCCATACGCTTTGCGCTTTCTTGTGGAGAGTAAAGAACAATTGTTTGCTTGTCTTGATATTCAATTTCGCCTGCCATGTTTGCAGAAATCAAGCTTTTTCCTATCATTTCATGAATTTTCCCCTTATTTAAGGTTGAAATTTCACTGCTGTCAGCAATAAGTTCGATGTTGCCGTTGTTGATTGTGCCAATTTTGCCCTCATTTAAAAGATAGGTTATCTTTCCGTTAAGCATTGAAACAAGCTTGGCATTGTTGAAAATTCCAGTGATTTGCCCATCAATCATGGTGACAACTCGCGCCTTGTTTCGCACAAACATAACCTCGCCCTCTGTCATAGTTGCAAGTTCTGCCTTTTCGTCAACAAAGCGAATAAATCCACCATTCATCGTTCCAATGGTGCTTTTTCCGCGCACATAGTCAATCACGCAAGAACTGATAGTTGTTATTGAGCTTTTACCTTCGACAGTTGTGATTTTTCCGCTTTTAAAAAGACCAATTTTGGCTTTGCCACAAAGCCTGGTGATTTGTCCGTTTTCCACCATTTGCACTTTTGCCTTTCCACTAATTTCACTGAAAGAGCAATCAAAACTTTCAAGCACAATAGCATTTCCACTAAGAGACACATTTTGGCACTTGTTTAAAATATGCACCCCGCTTGAGAGTGAAAAGTTTGACTCTTCATCATGAATAATTGGGTCAACAACCTTTTCTTTTCTTTTAAACCACATAAAAACCTCCAAAAATGTATTGCCAAAAATTTAAGAAAACCAGCATAAAACAAGGTTATCTTTGTTTTTTACAATATTAATATATCACAAATCAAGCCTCTATGCAAACGATTTGAAAAAATTTTGAAAAAGATTATAAAAACTGTTGACTTGTCAACCAAGGGCGAATATACTTAAACTGTGAGGAAAAATCATGAAAAAAACTTGTTTTCCGCTCAAAAGTGAAATTTTTTTGCTTAAGAAATCCTTTGAAAGTTATATGAACTACAAACTTAAATTGTTTGAAGTGACAGCTGGGCAAGCTCAGTTTTTGCACATCCTTTTTAAAGAAGGCGCTCTCAAACAATCTGCGCTTTCAAAAATCGCAGAATGCGACAAAAGTTACACTCACCGCATGGTTAAAGAACTTATTGACAAAAAACTTATGCAAAACTGTCAAGATTTGGTAAATTTGACTGACAAAGGAGAGATTGTTGCAAAAGAATTTGAAAAACATTCTTCCGCTTGGCATCAACTTCTGCTTGAAGAAGTTGACAAACAAGACCTTGAAATTATTAAAACTGTTTTAGAAAAAATTTCAAATAAAGCACAAAGAATTGTAAATAATATGGAGAAAAAAAATGTTTAAACTTTTAAAATATTTAAAGACAAAAGAATGGATACTGCTTGTTGTTACCCTCGCTTTTTTGGCTGTTCAAGTTTGGTGCAACATCACTATTCCTGAGTATACCTTAAAGATAAGCGAGTATTTGTCTATACCTGACATTTCGCCTTATTGGAACGATATTGTTTGGACTTGCGTGCAAATGCTTTTGTTTGTGGTAGGCGTGGTTGTTTGTGCAATCGTGGCTCAATATCTTGCTTCAATAATTGTTTCTTCACTTCTTGCAAGAATAAGAAGCAAAATTTTTGCCCGCGTCAATGATTTTTCTGCAACTGAAATCAATAAGTTCTCAGTGCCATCGCTTATAACCCGCTCTACAAACGATATCACTCAGCTTCAACAGGTTTACACCTCCACAATAACGCTTGGACTTACCGCTCCAATGACGGCAATTTTTGCGATTATAAAAATCGTTGACCTTTCACGCGACTATGGCGCTGGAACATTATCTTGGGTCAATATTGTTTCTGTGCTTGCAATCATCTTTGTGGTGCTATTAATCACCATTTTGGTTTTGCCAAAGTTTAAAAAAATTCAAGCAGGAACCGACAAACTCAACATGGTCACTCGTGAAAATCTTACAGGGCTTAAAGTTATTCGTGCAGTTGGCGCTGAAAAAGAACAGGAAGAAAAATTTGAAAGAGTCAACTCTCGATTTGCAAAACTTGAATTTTATGTTGACAAAGTGTTGATGATTATTGAGCCTGCCCTTTCAACCATCATGCAAGGCACAACACTTGCAATTGTTTGGATTATCGGTCTGCTTGCAGGAGAAAATCCTCAACTTTTGCTTGTAATGAGCGCCTTTACTCAATATTCAATGTTTATCATCATGTCGTTTACTTCTCTTTCAATCTTGTTTATGCTTGTGCCTAGAGGCATTGTCTGCGCAAAGCGTATCAACGAGGTGCTTGACACAAAAACCAGCTTGCAAGACGGAAACCTTACAAATGAAAACCCAAGCAAAGGCACAATTGAATTTAAAGATGTTTCATTCCGCTATCCTGATGCCGATGCTGATGTGCTTGAAAACATTTCTTTTTCTGTAAAGCCAGGTCAAACTGTGGCATTTATTGGTTCGACTGGAAGTGGAAAAAGCACTCTTATCAATCTTATACCACGCTTTTATGACTGCTCTGACGGCGAAATTTTAGTCAACGGTCAAAATGTTAAAGACTACACTCAACAACAGCTTCATGATATCATTGGTTATGTGCCACAAAAAGGTGTGCTGTTTAGCGGAACGGTCAAATCTAACCTTAAATATGGTAAAGAAGACGCAACTAGTGAAGAAATAGCCAAGGTGCTTGACATATCAGAAGCGGGTTTTGTTTATGAATTGCCAAACGGGCTTGACTATCATGTGTCGCAAGGTGGCAAAAATGTTTCAGGAGGGCAAAAACAGCGTCTGTCTATTGCAAGAGCGCTTATCAAAGACCCTGATATTTTGATTTTTGATGACAGTTTTTCAGCGCTTGACTATAAAACTGACAAAACTGTAAGACAAAAGCTGAATGAGGAATATAAAAACACAACCAAAGTGATTGTTGCTCAAAGGATTGGAACTATCATGAATGCCGACCAAATCATCGTGCTTGACCAGGGCAAAATGGTGGGCAAAGGAACTCATAAACAACTGCTTAAAAAATGCAAGGTTTATCGTGAGATTGCACTTTCACAACTTTCTGAGGAGGAACTTGAAAAATGAAAAAGTCAAAAACAACTTTAAATCAAGCGGTTGTGACAAAAGAAAAGTCAAAGAAAACCAAACAAAAAACGGCGCTCCACTCAGCTCACAAAGCAAAAGATTTTCGCGGAACAACCAAAATGTTATTTAAAAACCTTGGCAGATATAAACCACTATTGATTGTTGCCGTTATTTTTGCGATTATGGCAACCGTTTTGAATATTGTTGGCCCAAGAATATTAAACGAACTTATGACGCTTATCTTCGGGCAAAACTATCAACTTTCACAAATCACCAAATTTGGACTTATTATAGCTGGCATTTATATTCTTTCAGCCATTCTAAACTATTTTCAAGGTTTTTGCATGTCCAAAGTGTCTGTGCAACTTTCCAAGAAACTGAGAAGCGACATTATAAAGAAAATCAACCGCCTTCCACTCAACTACTTTGACAAACATAGCTATGGAGATGTTTTGTCGAGGGTGACTAACGATGTGGACATTGTGGGTAATACTCTGCAAAGAACGCTCTCCTCTCTTATCACCTCCACAGTCACTATAATAGGCATCCCAATTGTTATGTTTACATTAAATTGGCAGTTGACGCTTGTGGCTTTGCTTCAAATTCCAATCGCGCTTATAACAATTTTTGTGGTTGTAAAAAACAATCAAAAATATTTTGTAAAACAACAAAAATATCTTGCCGATGTTGATGGCTATGTTGAAGAAAACTTTTCTGCTCACAATGTGGTAAAAGCCTTTAATGCAGAAGCAAAATCACAAAACGAATTTGACAAAATCAACAACAACCTTCGTATTTCTTCAAAAAAAGCACAATTTTTCTCTGGCATTGTGCATCCGCTAGTGGTCTTTTCAAGCAACCTTGTCTATGTTCTTATATGTCTTGTGGGTGGCTATATCGCCTTGAAATCAAATGATGTAACTTTTCTTGCAACAATTATCACCTTTATGACATATACAAAATTGTTTAACCAACCAATTCAACAGATTGCTTCAGTTTCATCAACCCTTCAATCCACCATTGCTGCTGCCGAGCGCGTTTTTGAGTTTGTAAATGAAAAAGATGAACCAGATGAAAGCGAAAAACGCTTGACAATCAAGAAAATTAAAGGTAAAGTAGAATTTAGAGATGTATCTTTTGGCTACACTCCAGAAAAAGAGATAATCCACAACTTCAACTTTACTGCCCTGCCAGGACAAAAAATTGCTATAGTTGGTCAAACTGGTGCTGGAAAAACTACAATCGTAAACCTTTTGATGCGATTTTATGAAATAAACAGCGGACAAATCTTGATTGACGACATTCCAACTGACCAAATGAACAGAACTTATGTGCGTTCGCTATTTGGCATGGTTTTGCAAGATACTTGGCTGTTTGAAGGCACAATTAAAGATAACATCGCCTTTGGCAATCCAAACGCAACAGATGAAGAGGTTGTAAAAGCCTGTCAAATGGCAAATGTCGACCACTTTATACGCACAGAACCTAAAGGTTACGACATGGTGCTTAGTGAAGAGTCAAGCATCTCTGCAGGACAAAAACAACTTATGACAATTGCAAGAGCAATGGTTCAAAATGCACCTATGCTTATCTTGGATGAAGCCACAAGCTCAGTCGACACAAGAACAGAAATCTTGATACAAACAGCAATGGACAGACTGACAAAGGGCAGAACAAGTTTTGTAATTGCTCACCGTCTGTCGACAATAAAAAATGCCGACCAAATCATTGTTATGAAAGATGGAAACATTGTTGAAATTGGCAAACATGATGAGCTTCTTAAGAAAAATGGTGCATATAAAGAACTTTATACAAGTCAATTTGAAACTGGTGAGAGTTTTTAAAAGATAAGGAGGGAAAAATGAGCGAACTTGAAATCAATCATGTCTATAAAGACTACAAACTGGGCAACAAGTCAAAATTTAATGCTCTAAGCGACATTAATATTTCCTTTGAAAAGGGCGAACTTGTGTCAATCATAGGTGAAAGCGGAAGTGGAAAAAGCACACTTATGAACTTGATTGGCGGTCTCGATTCTGACTATACTGGCGAGATAAAGATAGGCGGAATTGACCTAAAATCATTCAAAGAAAAACAGTTAGACGATTATCGAAAAAAGAAAATCGGCTTTGTTTTTCAATCTTTCAATCTTATTCCTCACCTTTCAATCCTTGATAACGTCACCATTGCCTTAACTCTTTCTGATGTCAAAGAAAATGAAAAACTTGAACGAGCCAAAGCTATATTAAAAAAACTTGGACTTGAAAATCAGCTGAAGAAAAAACCTACACAACTCTCTGGCGGACAAAAACAAAGAGTTGCCATTGCAAGAGCGCTGATAAACGACCCTGATATCATTTTGGCAGATGAACCAACTGGCTCGCTTGACAGCATGACGACACTGCAAATTCTTGACATTATGAAAGAAATTGCTGATGACGGAAAATTGGTTATCATGGTCACTCACTCGGAAAAGGTTGCAAGCATCTCTTCTCGCGTTGTAGAACTTGCAGACGGAAAGATAATAAGAGATGAAATTGAAAAAGACTATAAGAAAGAAAAACATGCAGAAAAACTTATAGAAAACACTCAAGAAAATTCAGCCAAACCTAAAAAAGAAGGCCACCTATCACTCTACTCTTCAATAAGACTTTCTTTACATAACATGTGGGCAAGCAGAACCAAAAACTTTTTAATGGCTCTCGGCGTAACAATTTCGCTTATCTCAATGATTTTGATGCTGGCGTTTGGCTCTGGACTTACTGGCTACATCGACTCACTTGCCAAGTCCTATTCAAATCCAACAATCGTGACTGTCAATAAAGTTGATGAAATGGCAGACGACCCTTCAGGTGGCATGGGCGGACTTGGCGGAGAAATAATGAGTCTATTAAATCCAACACCATTTACCGATGAAGAAATCCCACAAATTATAGAAAATATAAACAGTGCTCTTGAAGAAAAATATCCAAACATAGAATATCGTGTTTCACAAGATGGCATAAAATATGGTTTTTCTGCAGCAACTGGTGTTACAAAATCTGCATCAATCAACTTTACTGTTGATGGCGAAGAAAAATCTTCAAACATCTTCTATCTCTACACCACTCCTCCATATTACACAGAAGAGCAAATGCTTGCTGGTGAGCTTGCTGGTCAACCAAAACTTGATGAAGAAAGTGGTGAAATGCTTGGCGAAATCATGGTATCAGCAAAAATTGCAAGCGAAATGGGACTAGAAAATTATGAAGATGCAATCGGTCAAATAGTGACTGTGAAAGCGTCTTATGGTCAATTTCCAAATGCAATTAGCATCGAACAAAAATGCAAAATCACGGGCATTGTTGATGTAAGTATGTTTGAAACTATGCTTGTTGCCTATCTTGATTATGACTATTTTGACAGCATGGTAACAACAAATGGCGGAACGCTAAGTCCAACTTCACTCTACATTCAAACAGACAGCGAAGCCACAACCGACACAATAAACCTTATCTTATCAGGCATGCAAGGCTACACAGGTTCGGTGGAAAATCAGATGGCAAGCATGTTTAATGAAATGATGTCAACCTTCTCAATTGCCCTTGCAATCATAGCTGGAATTTCGCTGATTGTTGCAATGATTATGATTTTGGTGGTGCTGTATATGAGCGTTTCAGAGAGGACTCGCGAAATTGGCGTTCTCAAATCAATTGGTGCAAGAAAGAGAGATATAAAGAAAATTTTTACAACTGAAAGCTTTTTAATTGGGCTTTTCAGCGGAATTGTAGGAGTTATCTTCTCAGCTGTTGTAGGCGGATTGTTGATACTGCTTTTCAATTCACTTCTCGGCTTTGCTCCTCTTGCTTTCCACTGGTATTACTTTGTTATAGCGCTTGGCTTAAGTGTTGTGATAAGCGTGCTTGCAGGTCTCTACCCTGCTTCAAAAGCAGCAAGACTTGACCCTGTTGAGTCGCTCAGACATGAATAACATAAAAAGCATTAACTTTATCGTTAATGCTTTTTTATCTCTTCTTTTCTTTAACTCTTCTTTTGCGACTTAGCGCGTTTGACTTTGTCAGGTTTTTTGATAATGTTTTGTATCTGAGAAATGTCGTTTGCAACTTCTTTTTGCTCAGCCTTTTCAACATTTTCAATGCCAGAGTGCTTTTCATCAAACACAAACTCTTCTTTCATCAATTGTTTCTCAATAAAATTTATACCCAAACTCTTGCGCGATAACTTTCCAATCAAAAAATGAAAGAAAAATACCGATGCGCCAGTGGTGTTACAAACAAGGTCAAGCATAGTGTCGCCCACAAGTGGCTGGTTGACTCCTGGCAATTTTTCACCTTGCATAGTTTGATTGAATAAATTATCAGCTCCCCACTCAAAGATTTCCCAAAAAACTTCAATAGCAAGAGAAAAACAAAGGCAGAAAAAGGCAACCAAAATAACATTCATTTTTTTATAGTTACCAAGTCTTGAAATTACAAATATTCCACACATAGCGACTAAGTAACCCATCAAGATATGAATCACAATGTCATACCAACTGACAAGATAGTAAACATTTAGCACAGAGCCAACAAGCCCTGCAAAGATAAGATATACTTCGATGGCAAGAAAGACAACATTGTTAAATCTTCGCCCAAAAATCACTTCAATCACAAGTGGCACAAGCGATAGAAGAGCAATACAGATGGCAGGCACAATACGATTGTTTGGATCGTAAACTAGTCCGTAATAGAAAGCAAGCGCAACACATGTAAGGCAGAGCGCGCCCATAACAACAAGATTGACAATTCTAAAAATTTTGTTATGTTTATGAAGACTTTTAAATGCTGTCCAATTTTTTCTCATATCACTCTCCTAAAATTTTTTGAAGTGCAAGTTTGTTTTTCTCAAGTTTTTGTTTTTCATTTTCTATAAGATTTTGTGGAGCTTTTTTCACAAAACCTTCGTTTGCAAGTAATTTTTCTGAGCGCTCTATTTCAAACTTAAGTTTTTCAATTTCCGCTTGAACTCGCTCTTTTTCTTTTTCGCTGTCGATAAGTTGACCAAGTGGAATAAACACTTCGCTGTTATGCGCAATTATTTTTACGCATTTTTCTGTTGGCTGGTCAACAATGGCATATTCACTTCCAAAAGCAAGCTTGCAAATAAAGATTAGGTTATCTTTAAAGATTTTGTCATCTTCTGAAAGTTTAAAGAAAAGTTTGGTTTTTTTATTGTCTGGCAGATTATATTTGGCTCTTGCATTTCGAATTTCTTTGATTAGCGCTATCACACTTTCAAAATCATTGGCAAGTGAGATTTTGAGCCTTGTTGGATATTGACAAAGCATGATGGTTTCTTCATGCTCAGGCATATTTTGATAGATATATTCAGTTACAAATGGAATAAATGGGTGGAAAAGTTTTAAAAGCGCATCAAAAACATAGTAAAGCACATTTTGCGTTACATTTTTTCTTTGCTCGTCATTGCCATATAGGTCAACTTTTGCAAGTTCAATATACCAATCGCAGAATTTTGCCACAGTAAATTCAATCAAGTTGCTAGCGCAATTTCCAAGTGCATAGCGATCCATATTTTTGTCAATTGACTTTATCAGCTGATTAAGCTCAGCCAAAATCCACTTATCCTTCTCTTGAAGGTCAAGCTTTTTCAGTTCTATCTTTTCAAAATTTTTAAGGTTTGCTATAACAAACTTGCTTGCATTGTAAAGTTTGTTGATAAAGATTTTGGCTTCTTTGATTTTTTCTTCGCCATACTTGATGTCCGTTCCCATGCTCAAACCATTTACAAGAGAAAGACGAAGAGCATCGGCGCCATACTTGGCAATCATATCGTTAGGGTCAACGCCGTTTCCAAGATGTTTTGACATTTTGACGCCTTTGATATCGCGAACCATTCCGTGAATTACAACATCTTTAAAAGGCACTTTGCCCATAAATTTGAGCCCTGAAAACACCATTTTTGAAACCCAGAAGGTTATAATATCATAAGCTGTTACTAAAACTGAGGTTGGGTAGTAGTATTTAAGCTCTTCTGTTTGCTTAGGATATCCAAGTGTTGAGAAAGGCCACAAAGCCGACGAGAACCAAGTGTCAAGCACATCTTTTTCTTGTTCAAGGTGGTGGCTTTTGCATTGTGGGCAAACTGTTGGCTCTTCTTCGCTTGCAAACATATGGCCATTTGCGCAAGTGTAAACAGGCAAGCGATGTCCTAGCCAAATTTGACGAGAAATGCACCAGTCTTGAATATTTTCAAGCCAATTTAGATATGTTTTTTCAAATCTTTTTGGATGAAATTTTAGTTCACCCTTTTTAACCGCTTCAATAGCAGGTTTTACAAGGTCTTTCATCTTGACAAACCACTGAGTTGAAATCTTTGGTTCTGTAAAATTATGACAACGCTCGCAAGTGCCGACTTGGTTTTTGTATTTTTCTTTTTTAACAAGATAACCACCCTCTTCGAGCGCTTTTTCAATTTGTTCTCTTGCTTTTATTCTATCAAGCCCAGCAAACTGTCCAGCATTTTGGTTAAGCTTGCCTTCATCATCAATGCAAGTGACAACCTCAAGGTTATGACGAAGTCCAACCTCATAGTCATTTGGGTCATGCGCTGGTGTGATTTTAACTGCGCCCGTGCCAAAGCCCATTTCGCAATAATCATCGCCGATAAGCTTAATTTTTTTATTGACAAGAGGCAAAATAAGCTCTTTGCCAATTTGGTCTTTATATTTTGGGTCTTTTGGATTGACGGCAACAGCAGTATCGCCAAAAATTGTTTCAGGTCTTGTTGTTGCCACTGTCACATAACCGCTTCCGTCAGCAAATGGATAGCGAATATACCATAGGAAGGTGTTTTGCTCAACATAGACATTTTCGTTGTCAGAGATTGTGGTTTTGCAACTTGGGCAATAATTTACCACCCTCTTGCCTTTATAAATCAGCCCTTCACCAAAATATTGACAGAAAACATGACGAACAGCTTTGTTTAAATTTTCGTCCATGGTAAAAGCAAGTCGTGACCAATCGCAAGAAATTCCAAGAGCTTTAAATTGGTCAACAATGATATTGCCATATTTTTTATACCAATCCCAGCCCATTTCAAGAAATTTTTCTCTGCCGATATCTTCCTTTTTAAGTCCATCATGGCGAAGTTGACGCGCAATAACCTCTTCAGTTGCAATAGCCGCATGGTCAGTGCCAGGAATCCAAAGCGTGTTAAAACCCTTCATGCGTTTTGTTCGCACCAAAATGTCTTGAATGGTGTTGTTTAAGGCATGTCCAACATGCGCTTTGCCGGTAACATTTGGTGGTGGCATAACGGCAGAAAAATGTTCTCTTCCATCAGGATTCGAAGTAAAATAATTTTTCTCAAGCCAATTTTTATATATTTCTTTTTCAAAAAACTCAGGTGTATAAGATTTTTCCATAATTTTTCCTTTTTGTTTAAATTTTTTTACGCTTTTTCTAGCACAAAACCTTCTTTGCTGTCTTTAACAACATACCCTTTCGCAAGGATTTCTGCTCGAATGGCATCAGCTTTTGCATAGTCTTTGTTTTGTTTTGCCTGCCACCTTTCTTGTGCAAGAATTTTAACTTCTTCTGGCAGGGCGCTTTCTTCAAAATCAAAGCCAAGCACTTTGTTAAATTCTTCAATAAGAAAGTAAACTTGACTGCTTTTTTCTTCTTTTAAAAGTTTTTGACAAACAGCGAGCGCTTTTGGCATGTTAAGGTCATCATTTATCGCCTCTAAAAATGCTTTTCGATAGTACTCTATTACGCCCTCTTCAAGTTTGTTTTGACCATTTTTGTGAGATAGAACTGCCGTTTTGAAAGCTTTTAAACTGTTTTGCGCACCTTTTATCGCCTCAAAAGTGAAATTTTGTTGCTTTGAGTAATGTGCCATAAAATAGAAATATCTGAAATCTTCTGGCTCAAACCCACGCGCTTTCAAATCATCAAGTGTGTAGATATTTCCAAGGCTTTTGCTCATTTTTCCGCCGTCAACTTGCAAAAATTCAACATGCATCCAAAACTTGACCACTTGATGTCCACATAAGCTATCGCTTTGTGCTATTTCATTCTCATGGTGTATGGTTTTATGGTCAACGCCACCGGTATGAATATCAATATATTCGCCCAAAAATTTGTTGCCAATAACTGAGCATTCAATGTGCCAGCCTGGATAGCCCATTCCCCAAGGGCTGTTCCACTGCATGATATGCTCTTTTGGCGCCTTTACCCAAAGCACAAAATCGTAAGGGTTATGTTTTTCATCGTCAACTTCAATTCTAGCCCCTGCCATTTTTTGGTCAACCGCACCACCAAGTTTTCCATAGCCTGGAAACTTGTTGATATCAAAGTAGATGCCTTTGCTGGTCTGGTAGGCATAACCTTTTTCAATAAGCCCCTCTACAAACTTGATAATATCTTCAATCACGCTTGTTGCTGGTGCAATATGCTCTGGCATATCGATGTTAAGTCTTTTGGTTTCCTTCATAAAAACATCGGTATAAAATTTTGCAATTTCCCAAGGGCTTTTATGCTCGCGCTCGCTTGCCACAAGCATTTTGTCTTCCCCTTCGTCAGCGTCACTTGTAAGATGTCCAACATCGGTGATATTGATAACGCCATCCATTTGATAACCATTATATTTCAGCACTCTTCTTATATTATCCATAAAAAGATAAGCTCTCATGTTGCCGATATGCGGATAATAATAGACAGTTGGACCACAAGAATACATCTTAACCTTATCGCCATGTGGCACAAACTCTTCCTTTCTTTTAGTTAGTGAATTATAAAATTTTATCATAATCTTTCCTTTATGTTTAATATGAATTTTAAAGTAAAAAGGTCAAAAATTAATAGAAAAGTTAAACTATTTTATTAAAATAGCCATTAAGCACTTTTGTGGCATCTTGAACAGAGTCGTCAATATTTCCCACAATCTCGCCGATTGAAGAAACATATTTATAAAGGCTTTTCATGCCTTCGACTGTAAGATTTAAAACATGACAGCGCTTGTCAATAGTTGACTGCCCTATGGTGACAAGACCTTCTTTTTGAAGCTCTCTTGTGATAAGGGCAAAATTAGTCTTTTTGATGCCAAGTTTTTCAACAATCATGCCAATTGAAAGATTTTCATATAAATAGGCAAAATACAAAATTTTATGTTTTAAAAATGAGCCATCACTCTTCTTTTTTAAAATATTTTCAAGCAGCGCTTCAAGTTCGATAAGACCACCAATTTTATTCATCATAGTTTTTCACCTCTCAAACAAGTATAATGCAATTTTTTTTTCAAAGCAAGCGTTTTTGCTTGTTTTTTTGAATTTTAGATATTAAAATATATCTATGACAATTGAAGGGCCAATTGAAGAAATTATCTTCCGTAACGATGAAAATGGTTACACTGTTTTTTTGCTTGATTTTAAAGGTGCGCTGACCACTTGCGTGGGCAAACTTGTCAGCGCAAACATTGGCGAAAACCTCTCACTTGAAGGCGAATTTGTCAACAACTCAAAATATGGCTTTCAGTTTGCTTTTACAAGCTATGAAGTGGTTTTGCCAACTTCTCTTGCGGGCATTGAGAGATATCTTTCTTCTGGGCTTATCAAAGGCGTTGGACCAGTCACTGCCAAAAACATTGTTGAGACCTTTAAAGAACAAACCTTTGACATTATCGAAATGAGCCCTTCTTCTCTGGCTCAAATCAAAAATATTTCCATGAAAAAAGCGCTTGAAATTGGCGAAAAATTCAAAGAACTTAAAAAAATGCAAAATTCAATCATGTTTTTGCAAAAATACAACATTTCAACCAACATGGCAATGAAAATCTATGAAGTGTATGGCTCAAACACCATAAATGTGGTTAAGGCAAACCCATACAAACTGGTGGAAGATATTGATGGTATAGGCTTTCTTTCAGCCGACCGAATAGCAAAAAGTATTGGCATACCAGCCTATAGCGAATTTAGAGTTAGAGCGGGAATTTTGCACACCATGCTTTCTTCTGTTGAAAAAACAGGCAACACTTTCTTGCCAAAGAATGCGCTAGCCACTCAAAGCCTTGCCCTGCTTGAGATTGATGAGGAAGCTTTCGATAATCTGTTTGAAGAGGCACTTGACGGGCTTATTCTAGACAAAACCATGATGAAATTTTGGAAGGACAACCTTGAAGTTGTGATTTTAAGTAAGTATTATTTTTATGAAAATTCAGTCGCTCAAAAGCTTGCCGTTCTTTCATCGACTCAAAACATAGAAAAACTTGACTTTGAGGATGAAATTGACCACTTTCAAGCAAAAAACAAAATCCTTTTTCATGACGAACAAAAAAATGCAATCACCACAGCGCTAAACAGTGGCGTTTCAGTTATCACAGGCGGTCCTGGAACTGGAAAAACCACCATTATCAAATGCGTGATAGAACTTTTAAAACAACAAAATCAAAAATTTATTCTTATGGCGCCAACAGGCAGAGCAAGCAAAAGGCTTTCAGACAGCACAGGCGAAGAGGCAAAAACAATTCATAGAGCGCTTGAAGTTGCGCCAAATGCCACAACAGCAAACCGCTTCGTTTACAACGAAAACAATCCTCTTAAAACCGATGTTGTGATTGTGGATGAAATGTCGATGGTGGATGTGTCGCTTATGAGCAGTCTTTGCAAAGCCCTTCCTCGTCAATGCAGACTGATTATGGTAGGCGATAAAGACCAGCTTCCAAGCGTAGGCGCTGGAAATGTGCTTGACGATGTTATAAAAAGCGATTGCATTCCAGTCTGCACTTTGACAAAAATTTTCCGTCAAAGTGACGATAGCTTGATAATCACAAATGCTCACCTAATCAATAATGGAAAAATGCCAGTTATCGACAACCATTCAAAAGACTTTTTCTTTGAAGAAAAAATTGAACTTGAAGAAATAAAAAAGTCGGTTATTGAACTTGTAACTAAAAGACTTCCATCCTTTACCAAAGAAGACAAAACCCAAATCCAAGTGCTTGCCCCACTTAAGGCTGGAGTGTGCGGAATAACAAACCTTAACACCACCCTTCAAGAAGTCATCAATCCGCCTTCCATAAAAAAAATGGAACTTGTTGTTGGACAGACCATTTTTAGAGAAGGCGACAAAGTTATGCAAACGGCAAATAACTATAACCTTGTTTGGAGCAGAACAGTTGGTTTTATTGATGAGCAAGGCGAAGGGGTATTTAATGGTGATATCGGTTATATTGTTAAAATTGACTATCAAACAGGTGAAACGGTTGTTGAATTTGAAGATGGAAGAGTTTGCGCCTATCCGCGAACTGAAATCTCTCAACTCAGCCTTGCCTATGCCATAACCATTCATAAAAGTCAAGGTTCAGAATTTGACACGGTGGTCATTCCTGTGATTGCGGGCGCACCAATGATTTTAACGCGCAATCTAATCTATACCGCAGTGACTCGTGCAAAAAAGATGGTTGTGCTTGTGGGCGAGAAGAAAAATCTTAGACGCATGGTTTCCAACAACTACACATTGCAACGCTACACTCTTTTAAAAGGCTTACTTAAAGACGCACAAAAGAAAATAAAGGAGCTTTATGAATAAATTTTTATCTTTTTGCAAGAAAATTGGCAACAAATTTTTGGACATAGTCTTTCCTCTTAACACAAAATGCATCTTTTGCAACAGTGAAATTGTAGATTTTGATAAAAAGCCATATTGTGATGATTGTGAAAAATATGCTTTCAACAAAGGCGCAAAATGCATAAAGTGTGACACACGCATAAAAGAAGAAAACAAAATTTGCGACAATTGCAAATCACATAAACGCTATTTTGAAAAATGTTTTTGCCCACTAAATTATGAAAAGGCAGTGCGCTCAAGCATTTTGTCTTTCAAAGACAGTAATGCAAAATATTTAGCAAAAAATTTTGCGAAGATTATTTTTGAATACATAAAAGATGAAAATTTGCAATTTGACTATATAACTTTTGTGCCTTCTCATAAAACTTCTATAAAAAGGCGTGGCTATAACCCTGCAAAGCTTCTCGCCGAGGAACTTGCACTTTTATTTGACAAACCTTGCTTTGAACTGTTGCAAAAAGTCAGCCAAACCAAAGCACAAAAGAATTTAAACTATAACGAAAGAGCAAAAAATCTTGAAAATTCAATGATACTAACAAACGCAAAATTAATAAAAGGCAAAACATTGCTTTTAGTTGATGACGTTGTCACAACCTGCGCAACTGCTAATCAGTGTGCAAAACTACTCAAAAATTATGCTAAAAAAATTTATGTAACTGCTGTTGCTAGAAATCATTTAAAAACAGAAAAACAAAATTGAAAAATGAACTTTAAAAATTAAATTCTATAGAATCAAAAATGCTAACTAAACAAGTCAGCATTTTTATTTGAAACTCATAAGGTAGC
>CALVUB010000009.1 GCA_944363385.1 uncultured Clostridia bacterium | reverse complement strand
CAATGATTGAAGAGACCGCTGTCATAAGTTGAATAGGCGTCAGTGCAATGGCATGACCAAAGCCCATGCGCGCCAGATCGACATTTTTGACTTGGCTTTTTGCCATAAGCATTCCACTAGCTTCCCCTGAAATATCAATGCCCGTCTTGCTTCCAAGCCCAAATTTTTGCATATAGGAATAAAACTTATCAACGCCAAGCCTTAAAGCCAAATCCATAAAACAACAATTGCAAGAATTTCCAAACGCCTCAACCAAAGTTTGACTGCCATGCCCAATTGTTTTCCAGCACTTTATTTTCACGCCATCAACAATTCTGTATCCTGGGCAATAAAAAGTGTCATCAAGACTGGTAAGTCCTTCTTCAAGAGCAGTGGCAACTGTCAAAATTTTGAAGGTTGAACCAGGTTCATAAATATCGGTGACAAGTTTCATTTTTGACTGGTCAAAAAGAATTTCAAGGTCGTCTCTCGGCACTTCATTCAGGTCAAAACTTGGCTTAGACGAAATCGCCAGAACTTGACCGCTGTCAACTTCGATAATCATTCCGCTTGCCACCTTTGCTTTCTGCTCGGTCATGATAAGACTAAGCGCATTTTCGACAATTGCTTGCGTTTTGCTGTCAATTGAAAGCGTTAAATCTTCGCCCTCCTCAGCAGGAAGATAATAGCGCAAAGTGCCACCAATCTCTTTGCCTTGAAGATCGCTCTGCACATAGCTATAGCCGTCCACTCCTTTAAGCAAATCATTATAATAAGCTTCAACACCAGTCTGCCCCACATTATCAATGCTGGTAAAACCTAGAAGTTGGGTGGCAAGATTGCCGTTTGGATAATACCTTGCCACACTTTCTGCCAAATACACACCAGGCAAGGCTTGCTTGTAAATTCGCTCAGCAAGGTCGCTATCCACGCCAAGTTTGATAAGCACTTCGCTGACATTTTTGCGTTGAACCTTGGCATAGACCTCATCAAAGTCGAGTCCCAAAATATTGCTTAGATGTGAGGCGACTGTGGTTGCACTTTTGACTTCTCTGCCACGCACAAAAACATTGTAAGTTGTATAACTTACAGCAAGGCTTGCGCCTGTTCTGTCATAGATTGTGCCACGAGGTGCAACGATTTTAAGGTCGCGCGTCCATTGGTCGGTTGCTTTAAGCTGAAGCGACTGACCATTTATGATTTGAAGAACAAATAGTCTTATACCAAGAGCACAAAAAAGAAAGGATATCGCGACAAAAAGAGCGACAATCCTTTTTCTAAACGAAAATAATGTGAAGGGTTTGTTCAATTTAACCTCCAAACAATCCCGCTAAGAAATTACAAAATCTGTCAAACCAATTTGACTGCTCGCCAATTGAAGTTGGTGGCAAAGTGTCGGTAGGAATAACCTCGAAAAGATTTTCCATGTTTTCTTGATTTGTGCTGTCAAGAGCGGTCAAATTTTTAAGATAGTTTGCAAGATTTAAATTATAAGTTTCATTTGCAAGCTGAATTTGGTTGTTAAGCGAGTCTATGGTTGAGATGTTAACAATTCCCCAAATTCCAAAAATTGCAAATAAAATGATAAAAACAATGCTTTTTATGCTCCATTTTCGCTTTTTTTCTTGTTTTTCTTCTATTTTTTCCTCTTGCTCTGCTCCAAAAATCTTTTCGCGCTCCTCCTGGCTAAGCGATTCTGTAAGGTCATAGTTGGGGGTGAAAATTGTTGAAGAAAAGTGAGTAACCTCTTTTTCAGCAGTCTCGGCTAGGTTTGGCTCTAAATTTACCTTAGTGTTTGGCACATCTTTGAAAGAGCTTGAAGAAAATGGATTTATATTTTTAAATGGAGTCTCTTTTGATTTTAGTGTCTTAAACTCTTGCTCAAGCTCTTTTGCGCTCTCTTTTTGACGAACAACCGTTTGACGCCATTTTTGATAGGCAAGTTGGTTTTCAGTTTCTTTCTGTGGTGAAGACTTTTCGGTTACAACAATCTTCTCTTCCATAATCTATGCCCTCCTTTTTGATATTATCACATTTAAGCAATTTTTAAAAGCGTTAAATTTTTTCAATCACTCTTAGTTTTGCGCTTGCCGAGCGAGAATTTTGCTTGAGTTCTTCTTGAGTTGCCATGATTGGTTTTCTAGTTATAAGTTTTGCGCTTGCCTTATGTCCACAAATGCATATCGGTGTTTTTGGCGGACAAATGCAATCGGTTGAAGAAAGCTTGAAAACATTTTTGACAATTCGGTCTTCCAAACTGTGAAAGGAGATAACCGCCATTCTTCCACCATGGTTTAGCAATTTAATAAATTCTTCCAAGCACTCTTCAAGACCTTTAAGCTCGCCATTAACCTCTATTCTTATAGCCTGAAAAGTTTGTTTTGATACCCCACCTTTGCCATAAATCATCTTTTTTGGAAATGAAGCTTCGATGATTTGTTTAAGCTGGAAAGTGGTTTCAATTGGTTTTATTTCTCTTGCTTTTATAATATTTCTCACAATATTTTTGGCGTTATTTTCTTCGCCATAGTCATACAAAATTCTTAAAAGCTCGCTTTGGCTATAAAAATTGACCACATCAAAAGCAGAAAGCTCTTGCGTTTGGTCCATTCGCATATCAAGACGACCATTATGTAGAAAACTGAAACCTCGCTCTGCGCTGTCTATTTGATAAGAGCTTACGCCAAGGTCAATCAAAATTCCGTCAATTTTTCCATCAAGCCCCTTCTCTTTCAAAATTGTTGGCGCATTTTTAAAGTCTAATTTTATCACTTTGACATTGTCAAAGTCTTTAAATTTTTCTCGGCATGTGGCAACCGCCTCGTCATCTTTATCAAAACCAATAAGCTTTCCATGTTGATCTAGCCTTTTTAAAATTTCACTTGAATGGCCACCTCCTCCCATGGTGCAATCAACATAAACACCTCCAGGCTTGATATCAAGCCCAGAGATGACCTCTTCAAGTAAAACTGGAATATGCTTAAATTCTTTCATTTAATCCTCTTTAGTTTGTCTCTAAGTTTAGTCCAAAGATGTTGTTTAACTTATCTTTAAGTGACTCTGTCAAGTTTGTATTATCATTGATAAATTCTTCAATCTGAGTTTTATTGCTTTCAATTTCCTCTTCGGTTGAGCCTGGAATATCAATCTTAACTTCAAAATCCTCAAGCACGCCAAGCACAACATCAATTGTTTCAAGCGTTTCGGTTGTAGTTTCTTCGGTAACCGAGGCTATAAGCTCTTCGACATTCTCAATTGAAACAGAAGCTGAAGAAGAAATCATGTCTCCAACCTTGTCGATAAATGAGCCTTCTGTTGCATTTTCTATTTCTGACAAAGCTTTCATAAGTTCTGTGAAAGAAATTTCATAAACATGTTTGTCTTTTATTATGCTTTCAGCAGAAGAGAACTCTGTCAAAAGTTGTTTGTAAAGCTCCTCAAACATAGGTCTAAACAAGCCTTGAGTTTTCTTGCTGGCAAGTTCTTCTCGGTAAGCATTTTCCTTTATTCTGTCAAGAAGCGAACCTAAGGTGTTTTTATCAATGTCCTTAAAGGTAAATTCACCACTTGTAGATGAATATTGCTTGTAAACTGACAGCAAATCTTCAAAAATCAAGCAAATTTCACTTGTTTGGTCTTCGCTGCTATCTTCTTCAAAAGAAATTCCTTCAATCCTAAGGTCAATTTGAGTGTTTGCAAGCTCGTTAAGCACTTCTTCAATAGTATCAAAAAGAGTTTGTTTTATGCCAGAAGTTGAGTTTGCTCTTAAAACAGGTGTCAAAATGTCGGTAATTGTTATATTGTCACCAAGGTTTTGAAGAAGGAGGTCTGCTTCTCCAGAAATTGCATAGTCTAGATAGCTTGTTCCACTTTCGTCTGCTTTATTTAGAATAATCAAAATGTCGCTTACATAACCAAGTTCACTCTTCCACATATCATAACCTTGAATGCCACTCAAATCAATGAGGTCTGATTGAACTGCTGAAACAAGTTCTTCACCAATAAGCGTTTTTGTTGGCTCAACTTGGATGAGTGGCAAGAAAATATCTGCAAGCAGGTCTTGTTTTCCTTCAGCAGAAACAAGGTTTGCAATTGTTTTGATAATTGAAGTGGCATCTGACTCGGAAGAGGTCAAAATTGCATACAAATCGTTATCTTTTATCTCTTCTAAACTTTGCGAAATAAAAGTCAGATACTGCTCATAGTTTTCAAGACTAACCGCTTGCCCGTTGTTGTCTATAACCTCATCAGTTGGCAACACGAAATTGTTTTCGCTTAAAAGTCCACTAATTATCGATTGCCCTTCAGCATTTTGAAGAATTGTCACCTCAAGCACCGAGTCAATAAACTTTCCAAGGCTTTTCAAGACAGCTTCAATATCAACATCCTTTTCACCTTCAGCTGGTTTTGTTAAAATGGAAGTTGGGTCATTTATCACTTCAAACACGTCAACTTGGTTGGCAACATCTGAGAAGTTTGAAATAACTGTCACAAACTGAGCTGAAAGATTGTTCCACTCTTCATTTTGCCATGAAGATGTGTCAACCTCAATTTGGTCAAGCCCTTCAACAGAATTGACAACAAAATTGTTAAAGATAAAATTAAAGCCATCGTGCAAAATGTTCATGCTGAAAATGTTTTCCACCGAATTTGAGAAAGACTGGGTGTTTGCAACAAGCAAATCTATAATATCCTGCGTTGAAAGGTTATCTTGAGATACGATTTTATCAATCACACCGCTTTTTGCAAGTTCTTTAAAAGTGGCAAAAAGCTTGTTGAAATCATTTTTTAAATATTCTATAACTCCGCTTTCGTTGTCCTTGATTGCTTCTTGAAAACCATTTGCAATATCATCTAAAAGTTCTTTATACTCCTCAAGTTGTTCGGCAGGAATGATAGAAGAATAATTTTCATAATTTAGGGCAACATCTTGAACAATCTCCACCACAATCTGTCTAAACAAAGTGCCATCTAAAATGTCATTAAGGTAGATTTCAAGCTTATCAAAATCAAGTTGTGCAAAGGTATGCTCAGATGAGGTTGAAATCTCTGAAATTTGCATGGCAACATCATACACATTTGCATAAGAGATTATTTCTTGACGAAGATAGAGCCTCTCGCCATTGACCTCCACTGAAGAGAGATAGTCAAACATTGCATCATCAAGACCAACCGCGCCTTCCATTTTAAAGAAAAAGCTGTCATTTAAGCCGTCTATTATCTCCATTACCTCAGCTGGAATATACTCGGCAATCGCTGACTCACTCTCAGCCGAATCCTTCTGCGCTTGTGTTTGATTTTTTTGAGCGCTTGTATTTGGCTGGTCATTGTTGGATGTTTGAACATAAATATCGTTGCTGTAGGTTATATCAGAAACCAACCCGCATAGTGAAGACATTGGCATAAAAACAAATATGGTTATCACAAAAGCTTTGACAAGGCCTATCACACCACCCCAAGTGCGATACATTTTTTGGTCTTCTTTGCGTTTTAAACAAGTGACTGCGATGATTTTGTAAACAATATAGAGCAAGAACATCACAACCGCAGAAACTAGTAAGAAAACAATAACATTGGCAATTGCTGAAGGTAGGCGCTCGATAAGTGTTTTCAAATTTGGATTGTTTTCAACAAGTCCAGCAATATCTGCATTTTGAGCAAGCATTTCAAGCACATATTGGCTCAAAGTGATAGTCCCTTCACCATAGGCAATAGAAATGCCCATTATAGCATTTGTGATTGGTGGCGTAATAAAGAAAGCAATAACAATGCCTACCAGACCGATTGCACAGCTTACCGCAGAGCGCCGAACTCCACGCCAAAATCCAATAAAAAATCCTATAATCAAAATCAAAACAAAGACAAAACTTATAATAAGGTTGATAGTTCCACCGTCCATAACTCCCCCCATAATATCGCAACTTTAATATGTAATTATATATTAACATTTTTTATATAAAATTTACAAGTCTTTTTAAATATTTGAATAGCTTTATTATTTTTAAGTCGACAATTTTATACAAGATTTTTAATTTATTTAAAAACTTTGATAAAGTCAGTTTGGGCAAAAAATTTATAAAATTATCAAAAAAACATGAAAAATGGCTAAAAAACACGAAAAAACTGCATTTTTTGCAGTTTTTTGTTTAATTGAACATTTTTTTAAGATATTTTCCTGTATAAGAATTTTCAACCTTTGCCACCTGTTCTGGCGTTCCTACAGCAACAACCTGACCGCCACGATTTCCGCCTTCAGGACCTAGGTCGATGATATAGTCTGCCGATTTTATCACATCAAGATTATGCTCTATAACTACAACAGAGTTGCCATTTTCCACCAAGCGATTTAATATTGCAATAAGCTTGCGCACATCATACATATGAAGCCCAGTTGTAGGCTCGTCAAGAAGATAAATGGTCTTGCCTGTTGATTTTCGAGATAGCTCGCTTGCAAGTTTAACCCGTTGCGCTTCACCGCCCGAAAGTTCTGTTGCGCTTTGCCCAAGTTTGACATAGCCAAGCCCTACATCATAGAGTGCTTGCACCTTGTTTTTGATTGAAGGAATGTTTTCAAAAAATTTCAAAGCTTCTTCCACGGTCATATCTAAAACATCATTGATGTTTTTGCCTTTATAGCGCACCTCAAGCGTTTCACGATTGTATCTTTTGCCTTTGCAGGCATCACAAGTCACTTGAATGTCTGGCAAAAAATACATTTCAATTTCTTTGACGCCTGCTCCTTCACATGCCTCGCACCTGCCACCTTTTACATTAAAACTGAACCTACCAGCTTTGTATCCTCTCGCTTTGGCTTCTGGAGTGCTTGCGAAAAGGTCTCGAATTGCTGAAAACATGCCAACATAAGTGGCTGGGTTAGAGCGCGGAGTTCGTCCTATTGGCGATTGATCTATTGAAATGACCTTGTCAAGAGCGTTGATATTTTCAATCTTTTCAAATGCACCATTTTCCAGTCGCGAATTATTTAAACTATTGGACAGATAAGGATACACAATTTCATTTATCAAACTTGATTTCCCACTACCCGACACCCCAGTAATGCAACAGAAAACTCCTAGCGGAATATCGACATTTATATTTTTAAGATTATTTTCTTTTGCGCCAAAAACCTTCAAATAGCCCTTTGGTTGTCTTCGTGATGTTGGCACATCAATCTTTTCTTCTCCTCGCAAAAATCTTGCGGTGATTGATTGCGAATTTTTGACAATATCTTCTAGCGTTCCGTTTCCAACAATTTGTCCGCCGTGAACACCAGCATAAGGCCCAACATCCACAATCCAGTCGGCTGTGCGAATGGTGTCTTCATCATGCTCGACCACAATAAGTGTGTTGCCAAGGTCTCTAAGATTTTTAAGTGTGCCTATCAGTCTGTCATTATCTCTTTGATGAAGCCCAATGCTTGGCTCGTCAAGAATGTAAAGCACGCCAGACAATCCGCTTCCAATTTGAGTGGCAAGCCTAATTCTTTGCGCTTCTCCACCTGACAAAGTTTCAGCAGAACGCGATAGTGTTAGATAATCAAGCCCTACATCGCTCAAAAATTTAAGCCTTGCATTGATTTCTTTTAGAATACTGCTTGCAATTTCTTGTTTTTCTTTGCTAAGTGAAAGATTTTCAAAATATGGTCTAAGTTCTTCCACTGTCATATCGCAAACTTGAGATATGTCTTTGCCTTTGATTTTAAGTGAAAGCGCTTTCTCATTCAGCCTTTTACCTTGACAGGTTGGACAGGTTATTTCACGAACAAATTTGCCTATTTCATAGCGGACAAATTCGCTTTTGCTTTCAATCAGTCTGCGCTTTAGGTGATTTACAATACCTTCAAAAGCAAGAGCATTTTTGCCGTTAAAATGTTCGTAGGTCTTGTTGCGCGCTTCATCTTCAAATAGGTCAAGCTTTTCACCATTATTGCCATAAAGTAAAAGGTTGATTTGCTTTTTTGGTAGCTTTTTAACTGGAATTGTAAGGTCGATGTTATATTTTTTTGATAACGCATCAAAAAATCTTGTAACAATTTTGATATCTCCATAACGCCAACCTGTTTGATTGAATGCTCCCTCTGCAATTGAAAGGTCGGAATTTTTAAGCACAAGCGACTCATCCACATCGCTTACAGTGCCAAGCCCAGCGCATGTTGGACAAGCTCCAAAAGGCGCGTTGAAAGAGAAGAGTCGCGGAGTGACCTCTTCAAGCGTCCAACCGCAATCAGGACAAGAATAAAGAGTGCTGTAAAGCGTTTGCCCCTCTTCAGTTTCAATTATCACAAGCCCTTCGCCAAGTTTTACCGCTGTTTCAATGCTGTCAGTCAGTCTCGTGTGCACACTTGCCTTCAAGATAACCCTGTCTATCACAACATTGATATCATGCTTCAAATTCTTGTCAAGCAAAATTTCTTCATCAAGCGAGTATACAATACCGTCCACTTGAACTCGTGCGTAACCAGATTTTTTTAAGCTTTCAAAATTTTTTGCAAAAGCCCCCTTCTGTCCACGCGCAATCGGCGCAAGAATGGTTATTTTTGCACCTTCACCAAATTCTAAAACGGCATCGACAATTTGGTCTGTGGTCTGCTGAGATATTGGTTTGTGACAATTTGGGCAATACGCTGTGCCTACTCGCGCAAATAAAAGCCTGAGATAATCATAAATCTCTGTCACTGTTCCCACTGTTGAACGAGGATTGTGATTGGTGGTTTTTTGGTCTATTGAAATGGCTGGAGAAAGACCATCAATTGACTCCACGTCAGGTTTTTGAGCTTGTCCTAAAAACTGTCTTGCGTATGACGACAAACTTTCGATATAACGCCTTTGTCCTTCAGCAAAAATTGTGCCAAAGGCCAGACTTGTTTTGCCCGAGCCACTGACACCTGTAAACACGATAAGTTTATTTTTAGGAATTTCAAGGTCTACATTTTTTAAGTTGTTTTCCTTTGCACCTTTGATGATAATTTTGTTTTCCATGGCATTATTATAGCACAATTTGACATTTTTCAAGCATTTTTTGCCGTTATTTTCAATTTTAAAAGCAAATTAGCAAAAAGAACAAAACTTTTATTTCTTTTTTTCTAATTTTTTTCTAAGTTTTTGAATTTGGTCGCGCAAAACAAGCGCTCGCTCAAAATCAAGCGAATTTGAAGCAATTTTCATCATGGCGGTAAGTTTTTCAATCTCTTTTGGAATGTCTTCTTTCTTGAGTTTATCATCCACCCTCTTGCTGATTTCAAGAGTGTTTGTCACAGCTTTTACAATTGTCTTTGGCAAGATGCCATGCTCTTTATTATACTGCTCTTGCAACTTTCTTCGTTTTTGGGTTATCTCAATTGCCCTTCTCATTGAGTCGGTCATAGTGTCGGCAAACATGATAACCCTGCCATTTGCATTTCTCGCCGCCCTTCCAATTGTTTGGATAAGCGCTCCCTCACTTCTTAAAAAACCTTCTTTGTCAGCATCAAGAATACAAACAAGTTCAACTTCTGGCATATCAAGTCCTTCACGAAGAAGATTGATGCCCACCAGCACATCAAACTCGCCCATGCGAAGACCATTTACAATCTCCACCCTTTCCATGGTGTCAATCTCTGAATGCATATACTTGGTTTTAAAATTATGCTCTTGCAAATACACGCTTAAGCTTTCAGCCATTTTTTTAGTCAAAGTGGTCACAAGCACCCTGGCGTTATGAGATATGGTCTCTTTTATTTGAAGCATAAGCTCTTCAATTTGATTTTTAATAGGTTTGATTTCAATCTTTGGGTCTAAAAGTCCAGTTGGTCTTATCACCTGCTCGACAACTTGGTCGGCTTTTTCAAGTTCATACTTTGCAGGAGTGGCTGAAACAAACAAGGTTTGTCCCAATTTTTTTGAAAATTCCTCAAAGGTAAGTGGTCTGTTATCTTTTGCAGCATTAAGCCTAAAGCCATATTCAACAAGCGATTGTTTTCTGGCTTTGTCGCCGTTATACATAGCGCGAATTTGAGGCAAGGTCATGTGGCTTTCATCAATAATTGTCAAAAAGTCTTTTGGGAAATAGTCGATTAAAGTGTAAGGTGGCTCACCTGGCTGCCTTCCGTCAAAATATCTAGAATAATTTTCAATGCCACTGCAATAACCAACCTCTCGCATCATTTCCTCATCATAGGCAACTCGTTGACCTATTCTCTCAGCTTCAAGTGGTTTGTTCTCTTTTTGGAATTGTTCAATCGCCTTTTGCCTGTCTTCTTCAATTTGGTCAAGCGCCTGCTCCATTCTTTCTCTTCCCACAGCATAATGAGTGGCTGGGTAAATCGCAACCATTTTGAGTTCGTTTACAAGATTGCCAGTCGTAGGGTCAAAATCATAGATTTTTTCAATTTCATCACCAAAAAATTGCACTCTTACCGCAAGTGAGGATTGCGAAGCGGGAAAAATATCAACTGTGTCACCTTTAACGCGAAAAGTAGAACGCTTAAAATCGATGTCATTTCTGGTGTATTGAATGTCGATAAGGCGAGAAATAAGCTCATCTCGGTCAATCATGTCTCCTTTTCTGAGCGCAATATGAAGATTGTAATATTCATCAGGATTGCCAAGCCCATAAATACAAGACACAGACGCCACAATAATAACATCGTCTCGCTCTAAAATCGAGGCTGTCGCGCTGGCTCTTAGTTTATCAATTTCGTCATTGATTGCCATGTCTTTTTCAATATATGTGTCGGTTGAAACTATGTAAGCCTCTGGCTGATAGTAGTCATAGTATGAAACAAAATATTCCACACGATTATGAGGAAAGAACTCACGAAATTCGTTGCATAATTGAGCTGCAAGTGTTTTGTTGTGAGCAATCACAAGCGTTGGTTTTTTGAGCTTTTGAATAATGTTTGCCATAGTAAAAGTTTTTCCACTTCCCGTCACACCAAGAAGAACTTGATTTTTCAAGCCTTCTTTAAAGCCCTCTGAAATCTCTTCAATAGCCTTTGGTTGATCACCTGCTGGCTGATATTTTGAAACAAGTTTAAATTCCATTTTAACCTCTTTTATGTGAAAATCGCTTTCAAAATAAGCCCAAAAACAAAGCTGACTGTTGCCAAAAACAAACTTCTTAAAACAAGCATTAAAAGCGCTTTTCGCTGTTTTTTCTCATCTGACAAAAAATGACGACCTTTGTTTTTGAGTGTTATACAATAATAATAGCCATTTTTGCCTTCAGAAGCAACAAAATCGAGATAATTTTCAAGTGAAAGCCTTGCCATGATTTCATCAATCTCTGAAGTTGACAACACAAGTTTTGGACTAAGCTCTTTTGCGATGTCGTATGGCGAAACAAGATGTGCCTTTTTGCCACTGCACACCTTGCAAAGATAGCGCAAAACAAGTTTTTCTCTACGCTCTGGCATAACAGAAAATTTATTGACAATTTGACAAAATTTTAATCACAAGTCAAAAATTAATGAAAAAATGAATAAAAAAACATTCTTTTGCAATAAAAAATGCATGCAAGAGACCAAATATTTTTTAGTTTTAGATGTGTTAAGCAAAGAATGTCAAGATAAAGGTTACCGCATACTTGAAAAAAGCGACCTCTTAGCTTTGCTGTCAAACAAATGTAAAATAAGTGAAACTGAACTGGATAAGATTGTGTTTTCACTTGAAAAGGATGAACTTGTGTCATTAAAATATGAAGATGAAAAAGTCTATTGCGTTTGCGTTTTATCAAAAGGGAGTAAACTTTTGGAAGAGCAAAAAAATAAGGAAAAGCCAGCAAAAGCTTCTCCTCATTTTAACTATTTCATAATATTTTTATTATCCTTTATCGCAAGTTTTATCGCTTGCATGCTGACAAAACTGATTGTTCTCTAGTCAACTCTTCAAACCCATTAAACTCACCTAGCCAATCATTGTCGACGCTTGCAAGTTTATCAAGTGGAGGTGTATCGTTTAGGTAAACCCTTGCCACCGATTTGTTCTCCATGCTGTAAAGCCCGTCAGAACCAACAATAAGTGAGTCGAGAAGTTGACAATTTGACATTTCTGTCATTTTCTTTAAACTTTCAAATGCCTTTTCATCTTGAGGTGAAGGTTTGCAACTTCCGTTTGGATGGTTGTGAACAATCACCATTGCATGCGCTCTTGTTGAAGCAAGATAAAGCATAAGGTCATTCATCGAGATGCCAACCATATTGATAGATCCGCTAGCAAAAAGTTTGGTATTCAAACAAGTTTTGTTCGCACCAATAGCAATAAAGTAAAGCTCTTCTGTCTTTTTAAACCTCAAAAGATTTTCTACATAATCATAAATGTCAGAAAAACTTTCAAATTTAGGGCTAACCTTCATTTTGTCGAGTGCATAGGCAAAATTGATTTGAGTAAGCAAGTTGAGTTTCTTTGCAGAAGTCATGCCCATACCTTTTATGCGCGCAATATCATGAATGTCAGCTTCAAGCACGGCAGAAAGAGAACCAAAATGATTGAGAAGTCTGTGTGCAAGTGGATTTACGTCGCCACGAGGGAATACAAAGCAAAGAATTGTTTCAAGCATTTGAATATTTGTAAGTTTGTCAAGACCGACCTTAAAAGCAAGGTCGAAGAGCCTTTCTCTGTGTCCAGCATGGATATTTTTCTCGTCCAATTCTTTGCCTTTAGTTTTAGAAATTTCCGCCATGTAAAACCCCTCATTTTTTCGCAACTAGTTTAACACAACTTTTCAACAATTTCAAAGCGAATTGCAAAGATTTTTAAAATTTTTTTTATTTTTTTTATTTTGTCATATTTTGCACTCTTTTACTTTCTGATTTGAACTACTACTCACATGATTTTGGCAATGGATATCTTTGATAATAGTCAATGCCTACATTTGTAGCTGTTTCGGTTTCTGTAGTATTTATATCGTCTTCAACTCCTCCTTCTTTATACATGATTGTCACAAACAGATATTTAAACCACCAAACGTTCTTATAATTATCAACAGTATGATTACCACTGCTATGGAATTCGTCTCTAGGCAAGCCTAGCCATACATCGCTACCATCTTCAGATCCCGCAGTTTTATCATTTGCGTTTGCGCCAAAAATGACATAATATTCGTTCATCACATTACATCCTTTGGAAACTGCGGTATCTACTTTTCTTGCTATTAATCCTGGTGCCATTCTAAATTCTAACATAACATTATTTATTATTATTTCATTGCCATCATCATCGTATGCTCCTGTCCGATGATCTTCACCAGAATTATACTCTGAATATATATCAATAATTAAACTCCTTGGTCCAAGCTTACCTGCCACACGTTCTAGATAGTCAGATAAATATGATTCAGCATTATAGAGACAAACATATCCACCTTTCTTACCATCATAGCTTGTTACATTTGAATCGTCATCTCCACCATTAATAGTTCCTTTTGTAATTGTATCATCAGAACAATTAAAAGTATAATCATTAAATATATAATTAGAGTATGACTTTCCTTCGTCATCCCATACCACATTTCTATACCCCGAATATCTGCCGTTGGCGCCATCACCAGCTTTCAAAATAACTCCGTCAGCAGTTGCCGAAGAGATGTTGATTCCTCCACCTGCAACATTTGTAACGCCATTTGCCGCAATAACCAGACCTTTTAAAGTTTGACTTGAAAGAGAAACATTTCTGCTGGTTGTTCCATTATTCATCAGTGCCATATAATTTGTAATAGTTGTGCTTGTTCCGGTAAATTTCATAAAGTCTGCATCACTTGTACTTCCTTCACTGGTAGTCGTCTCGCCACCTTTGATAATCGTTCCAAAAAGTTTGATGTTGTTAAGCTTGGAAATGTCAGCATCAGTTTCTGAGATACCTCCACCTATTGCTGTGCCTGCAATATAAGCGTTTGTCAACGAGAGAGTAGTTGTTGCATCACGAGTTGCTTGAGTCGTAGTGGTTTCTGTTGTCAATCCTTGGAAAAGCGATTTTGAGGTCGCGTCATCGTGTGCCACAACCAAAGCATAGCCGTTTGCGTTTATCTTAGGAAGAGTGACATATTTTTTGACAAAGGCATCTCCAGTTAAAATTATGCCTGCGTTTGTTTTAACCCTATTTGTAGCGTCTGTAAATGCACCAGAAGTAACAGTCCCACTATTTAGGGTGTCGGTAAATGAACTAGCAAAATTTGAAGCGTTTTGGAATGGAGTAGAGACTTTCGCTAACTTTCCGTTCTCTAGAGTTTTATTATATACCGAAGTGTTTATTGCAACGTCTTCTCTAGTGCCATCAAATGCATCATATGATGCACTAACTTCGTTATAAGTAACCGCAAGTGAGAAATTTTCTCCAATATCAGGTGGTGTTATCTTGGCGGTCATATTTTCACCAAATGTATCTTTAATGACAAAGAGATAATGCGCACCGCCTTGAGATACAACCACTATTGAGTTTTTGATAGAGTCTTTATTTAGTCCTTCTGACACATCATAATCTCCGTCATCGGTGTAAGTATAACTATCAAGCTTTGAAGCATCCCAATCGATTGCAAAATTATTATTGTTGCTAGTAAATTTTAGCGAAAGATGATAATAATTACCAATATTATCCTCATCCCCATTCACGCCGTCAGGGTTATAATTCTCTCCATAATAGATATCAACGGTAGCGCCATTAATAATTGTTGGGGCGCCTATTGGCTCAGGCGCGTCATCACCGCTCTCAACTGAATAGCCATCTTGATTATGTACTTTTATTGTAACATGCTCTTCGCCCTCTTCTGGCTCAACTGGAGTGGTGTATGACGAGCCGTTTGGCAAAGCATTCAATGCACCGTTATATTCCAATGCCATTGCTTTGTTTGATTGATTTATTATGCCCACCCTCTCAAGCTTGTATTGTAAATTAAAGGTTGGGTGCCGATGTTCGCTTACTCCTTCGTCATTTGTCCCATATAGTCCATAAAATAAATAAGCATTGGCATGTGAAAGGGGAAGGTCTTCGCCTGTGAAAGGATCTTTTTGAATTGAAATGGTTGAGGTTATTGATGTATATGTTTTCACAATTTTAACACCAGAAACAGAGGTGGTATCTTCTACTGTATGAGTTTTTTCTTCAGGTGGTGTATAGGTTAATGTATAGTCTCCCGTGCTTTTAATGCCATAATCAGAAGTTAAGGCATAAAGCCTTATTCTAGCAAGCCACGTACTCAGATCTCTAGAATATGAGCTCGTTGTATTTAATTTAACTTCGTATTGAATTGTCGTCTCCTCTGTTCTGGTTTGCTCTCCCGTTTCTTCCACAGGCGTAATGCTATCTATGTAATCGCTATTATGGATCTCAAATTTATAACCCTCACTTGTGTTATAGATAGAAAAGTTAGGGTATATGTGCCCTCTCGCATAAAACCTTTCAACATCAGTCAATTCAAGGGTAAATGAGGTGGCAGTATCTGCGCCTGTAATTGAGCCCACAGACACGCCATTTAATGTTAATTGACGAACACTATCATCGCCTTCTGCTGCTCCAACCGTAAGCTGTCCCATATTAACCTGAATATCGGTCTCTGCACCTGCGCCTATGGTCTGAGTGGTTGTGGCTATGCTGTCTAGTTGAAGTGATTGAGCGTCGGCAAACTGAATGTTTTGTTCTGCTTGCGAAGTTGTTTTTGTGACAGTAAAATTGGTTGGGAAAGCCGTAACAACGCTTAAAGGTGTTCCTGAGGCATCATTGACCTCAGTCCCTTCATCACCCTCTCCTTCCTCACCTGTTTTGAGCTTTGCGTTAAAGTAATAGGTCAATCTGGAACTTTCTGGTGAATAAACAAAATAATATGCTGTGCCATTTTCATCTGTTAATTTTACAACCTTATCATATTCTGTTGTTGTCGCATTTTCTCCTGTTCCAGTCGTTACTGCTAAAGTAGTGTTCCCTTCTAGCATTTGAATTAGTGAATCACTGCTAACTGTTTCACTCTCTTGACCTTCTTCAGGTATGCTA